>JBJOLA010000269.1:0-8766 GCA_046045815.1 Pseudomonadota bacterium | reverse complement strand
ACTTTCAGTCCGACCAGACCGGGCCGTTACCGTCCGGATTTTCCGATCAATCGCCACCACCGGATCGCCGCTGATCAGGGTGATATGATTATCATCATACCAGGCATGATCATTGATCACGATATCCTCGAACGATTTCTCCCCAGCGAGCAGGGGAGAAAGCATGATCCGGTTATAATTGACGCGGGGTTCAGCCCCGAAAATCGTGATGCGGAACTTGTCCGGATCACGCGCGAGGATTTCCTCCACCGCGCGGCAACCGGCCATACCGTTGCCAATGACGATGAGGTGGGGCTTGTTTGCCATTAGATCGTTACCCCTTGGATCGCGGCGCCCCAGGTTGTCCGCCAGCGCTTCTTGACTGATGTCAAACCGACGAGCGCCACCAGTGCCAGGCCGGCAAAGATCAGAAAGCCCGCCGATGCGCTTCCCGTCATCTGCTTGGCAAAACCGAGCGACGAGGCGAGGTAGAAACCACCTACGCCACCGCCGAAGCCGACCAAGCCCGTCATGATCCCGATTTCTTTGCGGAAACGCTGCGGGACAAGCTGGAACACCGCGCCGTTACCAAAGCCGAGCGTGGCCATTACGGCGAAGAATAAGGCGAAAGTCAGGGGCAGAGTGAAACCTCCGACGCTGATAATGGCAAGGATCGCGGCTGCGCCCATGTAGACAAAGGACAAGGTCTTGATCCCACCGATCTTGTCCGCCGTGCCGCCGCCGAAGGGACGGACGAGTGAGCCCGCGAAAACACATGCCGCGGTCAAATAGCCCGCAGTCACCGGGGTCAGCCCGAATTGATCAACAAAGTAGATCGAGAGCGATGATGACAGGCCGACGAAGCCGCCAAACGTCACGCCGTAAAACAGCATGAACCACCAGGCGTCCTGATCCTTGAGCACCTCGAAATAGGCAGACAGTGGCTTGGGTGCTGGCTGGTCAGGGCTATCCTTGGCGAAAATCATGTAGATCACGAACACTATTGCAAGCGGGATACAGGCGAGACCGAGCACCGCGTTCCACCCGAATGCCTTAGCGAGACCGGGCGCAAAGAGCGCGGCGAGGACGGTGCCCGAATTGCCCATGCCCGCAATACCCATTGCCTTGCCCTGATGTTCAGGCGGATACCAGCGACTGGCCAGCGGCAATGCGACAGCAAAGCTTGCCCCGGCAAAGCCGAGAATGACGCCAACAGCAAGCGTCCCCTGATATGTGTCGACGCCAAATTTCCATGCTGTGAAGAGCCCCGCCATCACAATGAGCTGGCCGATGGCGCCCGTTGTCTTCGGCCCGATCCTATCAACCAGCAGCCCATTGACCAACCGGAGCACAGCACCGGCAAGCGTCGGCACCGCGACCATCAGACCCTTTTGCGCTGGCGTCAGCCCCATTTCCTTGGAAATGATCGGCGCGAGCGGCCCGAGCAGCACCCAGACCATGAAGGCCAGATCGAAATAGAGGAACGCCGATATCAGCGTTGGGCGGTGCCCGGACTGCCAGAAAGATTTCGTCATCGTGTTAGACCCCTTGATGATTGAATAGAATTCGCTTGACGGGACGCTCTCCAAACCGCTCCGTTCGCGTGCACACACGTGAGGGAGTTTTGATTTTGAAACCGGAAGGACGATTGTTGGTTGCCGCAGGAGTTTCCTCCGAAACGGGGAAGCGCCCCGATAATCAGGATTTTGCCGGGGTCTACAGCGCGACCGAAAGCGAACGCGCGCGCCACGGCATGATTGCGGCGCTGGCGGACGGGGTGGGCGGCGCAAAGGCGGGACGAATGGCGGCAGAACTCGGCGTGCGCGCGCTGATCGATGGGCTTTACGATCAACCCGATACGATTGGCACGGCGGCAGCGGCATCCCGCGTGATGGTTCCCTATAATCGCTGGCTCAACAGCATGGGCAAAACGCCCGACATGGCGCACGCCGCCAGCACGTTCACCGCGTTCGTCCTCAAAGGCCGTCGCGGCCACATCCTCCATGTCGGCGATAGTCGCGCGTGGCATTTTCGGGACGGCAAGCTGACCCAGCTGACGCAAGATCATTGCCATTCTCACCCCGATCAACGGCATATCCTCTACCGGGCGCTGGGCATTGAAGAACGGCTGCGGCTGGATCATATGCAGGTCTCGCTCGATCTGCATGACCGTTTGTTGCTGACCAGTGACGGGGTGCATGGCAGCCTGGACGCCCGCAGACTGGAGAAACTGATGAGCGCGCGGGGATCGGCTGAATCCGACGCCCACGCCATCGTCGACGCCGCACTTGGCGCGGGTAGCCAGGATAATGCGAGCGCCGTCGTGCTGGATATTGTCGCCCTGCCTGCGCCCGATCATGATGCCATTGCGGGAGATATTGACCGCCTGCCGATCCTCCCGCCGCCGACCGAGGGAGAGAGTATCGACGGATTTCGACTGGACATGTTGCTTTCCGATGGCCGTTATACCCGGCTGTTCAAAGCCACCGACACCGCGAACGGCCAGACGGTGGTGATCAAATTTCCCAAGCCGACTTTGCTTTCGGAACGCGGCGCGAGGCTGGCCTTTTCGCGCGAAATTCTGGTCGGCAGCCGGATCAACAGCCCGTTCGTTGGCGGCGTGATCATGCTGCCCGCCGAGCGCCAGACGCGACTCTACGGCGTCCAACCCTTCCACGACGGCCAGACTTTGGAGGCGCGCCTGAAGGGCCATGTCAGCATCGAAGCGGGCCTGAACATCGCGACGAAGCTGACCCGCGCGATCACGGCGCTGCACCGGCTGGACATCATCCACCGCGACATCAAGCCCGAAAATGTGATCCTGACGGCGGACGGTGGCCTGAAACTGGTTGATCTCGGCGTTGCCAGATTGCCGCGCCTCGACGAATTTGCGGCCAGCGAAATCCCGGGAACACCCAGCTACCTTGCCCCCGAAATGTTCAGCGGCAACGCTGGGGACCAAGCCACGGATCAGTTCGCATTGGGCGTTACGCTGTGGCGTCTGTTCAGCGGCAAATTTCCTTATGGCGAGGCAGAAGCCTTCAGCCGCCCGCGCTTCACCCCGCCCGAGCTCCCGTCGAAAGCGCGCCCCGAACTGCCCGCCTGGCTCGATGCCGCCTTGGTGCGCAGTGTCGCCATCGCCCCGGACGAGCGTTTCGGAGACGTCACCGAATTGCTCCGGGCGTTGGAAGGCGGCGCCGCGGTGGCGCGGGTGCGGCTGCGCGGGGTGCCGCTGATTGAGCGCAATCCCGTTCGCTTCTGGCAGGCCGTCTCGCTGATGTTGCTGGCCGCGCTGATCGCCGCGCTGGCGCTGCGTTAGAGCACAGTGCAATAAATATGAATCGTCATTGCGAGCGAAGCGCGGCAATCCAGCGGCACCAGAGTCTGGATTGCCGCGCTTCGCTCGCAATGACGGGTGGTGCAGATTTAACGCAAGATGCTCTAGGACGCGCGACTCCGTGGCAGAAAATGTGCGGAATTCAGTAACTTGCGCCAGTGGGGTTCCCAAGATGCGGCCTTCAACAGCAATACAGACGGCCACAGAGAGTGTGTCGTCATGGTGCTGCCAAGCACAAATCGTGCCAAGCTTGCGTGCTGGGCATTATGGGGAATTTGGCGCTGAAACCGGTTTCGCAATTGGCGCTGGCCAGGGGGAAGTGCATCAACACTGAGACGCATGCCTAAAATTTAGGCAGGCTGAGCACTTTAACCCGCCGCAGGAAAATCATCGCGCGCGGCGAGGCCTACGATATCCCCAACGTTGAACGTTCCCTGCCCCGCCGCGTCGATCAGCACACGGGCGCGGGCCATTGTGGGCATCGCCATTACTTCGCCGACCAGTGATGAAAGGCTGCCGGATTTAAGTTCGGTGAAATGGAAGGCCAGTTCCGACCCGTCATCATCGCGCTCGATCAATTTCGCAGGGGCATTCCAATCAACCACACTATGTCTCCGATCCGGTTTCGAGTGGGACAAACTAGCGCGTCAGAGCAGCTTATCAATGTCCTTCATAAGACTATTTGGCTTTTCCGTCGGCGCGTGGCGCGACACGACGCTGCCTTCCTTATCGACGAGGAATTTGGTGAAGTTCCACTTGATCGCCTGACTGCCAAGCAGGCCGGGTTTTTCCTTCTTGAGATGTTTGTAAAGCGGCTCCGCATCAGCGCCATTGACCTCAATCTTCGACATGATCGGAAACGTCACATCATAGGTGAGGGTGCAGAATTTGGCGATCTCTTCCGCGTTTCCCGGCTCCTGAGAGCCGAACTGGTTGCACGGGAAGGCAATTATTTCCACCTGATCGCCGTAATGCTGATGGAGCGCTTCGAGCCCGACATATTGCGGCGTGAACCCGCATTTGGACGCGGTATTGACGATCAGCATCGGCTTACCCGCAAATTCGGAGAGCTTCTGACTGGAGCCGTCGGGCCTTTTAACAGTGAAATCGTGGACGTTCATGATGCTACTCAAAAAAAGAGTTTGGAGAATGCTGCGCCTGCGGCAAAAATCGCGGCCCCGGCTGTCAGCCCACCGATGGCCATCTGCCACGGCGCAAACCGATATTCCTGTTGCTTACGGCTGGTGTCAGTCAGGAGCTGGCGAATTTTCGCAATCTGTTCGAGTGTGTTCAGTTCAAGATCAGGTGCCGATGCCATGTTCGCCTCTCCCTACGCCGCATCCCCCGCGCGTTCTTTTTCGGTATTCGAATAGACCCGCACCGGTTCCTTGGTGCCCGCAACGACCTCCTTGTCGATCATCACTTCGTCGACACCGTCCATCGAGGGAAGATCGAACATCGTATCGAGCAATATGCCTTCGAGGATCGAGCGCAGCCCGCGTGCGCCGGTTTTGCGTTCGATGCCCTTCTTGGCAATCGCCACCAGCGCATCATCGGTGAAGCCGAGCTCGACTTCTTCCATCTCGAACAATTTCTTATATTGCTTGACGAGCGCGTTTTTGGGTTCGGACAAGATCTGGACCATCGCCGTGATATCGAGATCCTCAAGCGTTGCGATGACGGGCAAGCGCCCCACGAATTCCGGGATCAGCCCATATTTCAGCAAATCTTCAGGTTCACCCTTCTTCAGGATTTCGCCCGTGCGCCGATCATCAGGGTTCGACACATTCGCCCCAAAGCCCATGCTCTTGCCTTGAAGCCGGTCTGAAATGATCTTTTCAAGGCCCGAGAAGGCACCACCGCAGATGAACAGGATGTTGGTCGTATCAACCTGCAAGAATTCCTGCTGCGGATGCTTACGGCCACCCTGCGGTGGGACGGAGGCGACGGTGCCTTCCATCATCTTCAGGAGCGCCTGCTGGACGCCCTCCCCGCTCACGTCGCGGGTGATTGAGGGATTTTCTGCCTTGCGGCTGATCTTGTCGATCTCGTCGATGTAAACGATGCCGCGCTGGGCACGTTCCACATTGTAATCCGACGCCTGCAGCAGCTTGAGGATGATATTCTCGACATCTTCCCCGACATATCCCGCCTCGGTCAGCGTTGTCGCGTCGGCCATTGTGAACGGCACATCGAGGATACGGGCGAGCGTCTGCGCGAGCAAAGTCTTGCCGCAACCGGTTGGCCCGACGAGCAGAATGTTTGACTTCGCCAGTTCAACGTCGGCACCCTTGGCGCCGTGGTTGAGCCGCTTGTAATGGTTGTGCACCGCGACCGAGAGCACCCGCTTGGCGCGGCGCTGACCAATCACATAATCATCGAGAACGTCACAGATTTCCTGCGGCGTCGGCACGCTGCCATCCTTCTTGGCCGAAAGCGCGCCCTTCGATTCCTCGCGGATGATATCATTGCACAGATCGACGCATTCATCACAGATGAACACCGTTGGCCCGGCAATGAGCTTGCGCACTTCATGCTGCGATTTGCCGCAGAAAGAGCAGTATAATGTGCTCTTCGCATCGGTGCCGCTGAGCTTCGTCATTCAAACCTTCCTCGGGCCGAACACGGCCAATTGCTTCATGACCGCCATGTTACAGCCAATATTGCTAGCGGCAATGGCTTAAATGCGTCTTAAGAAGTCTCTCCATCCTCGGCAGGCACAGGTCGCTTGTCAAAAACCTCGTCGATCAGGCCGAAATCCTTGGCCTCCGCCGCTGTCATAAAATTGTCACGCTCCATCGCCTTTTCGATATCGCCGATCGCTTTGCCGGTATATTTGGCATAAAGTTCGTTCATTGAGGCGCGAATCCGCAAGATTTCCTTGGCCTGAATCGCAATGTCACTCGCCTGGCCCTGTGCCCCGCCTGAGGGCTGATGGATCATGATCCGGGAATTGGTGAGCGCGATCCGCATCCCCGGCTCCCCCGCTGCCATCAAAAAGCTGCCCATTGAGGCGGCTTGCCCGGTGCAAACCGTGCCGACTTTGGGGCGAATATATTGCATCGTATCATGGATCGCCATACCCGCCGTGACGACGCCGCCGGGCGAATTGATGTACATCCAGATATCCTTCTTCGGATTTTCCGATTCGAGGAATAGCAACTGCGCGGTGATCACCGACGCCATATTATCTTCGACGCCGCCCGTGATGAAAATGATCCGTTCGCGCAAAAGCCGCGAATAAATGTCAAAACTGCGCTCCCCCCGGTTCGACTGTTCGATAACAACGGGAATCAACGCATTAAATTCGGGGGTCATATAACATCCTCTAGGCTTTGCTCCCGCCTATTTGGGGGCAAAGGCCATTGGCTGCAAGGGGAGACGCGTTTCGCGCCGCTACTTTCCATGAGCGCCAGCCCGTGGGGGCATGCGCAATCCCGCCATTGACTTGATTTGCAGGGGCTCGCTCGCGCTGTCGTCACCAAAGCCGAAGCGGGCATCACGGATCGCCACGGCTTCGGCCATGTCCTCAGGTGAAATTTCGGGCACGTCATAATATTCGTCGATCATCACGCCGCGTTCCTCATCACTGAGTTCGCGGCGATAATCGCGGCCGCCGAATTTGCCGGTTTCCTCCCCGTCAAAGCCGGTAGGGGGAGGAAAATTGGTTTCCCAATCCGGATCGTCCTCCGCAGCGTCTTTCTTCATCCAGACGCCCAATTCCTGTTCTTCGGGCTCGGCGTTATCATTCGCGGCAACGGCGGCGGCAGTTTCGGCGGTTTTCTCAGCAAGTGGAAGGGTTTGGAGGAGTTCGCGATACTCAATGCCGCTTGTCCGCGCCGAAAAGAAATTTCGCACTGCGGCGGGCACGCAGCCAGCAGCAATGACCTGCAAAAACGCTTCGAAATCTTGCGCAATGAGTTGCGAGGCAAGCCCCATCTCAATCGGCGCAAGCTTATCGAGCATCCCGATCCCCAGCCGGTAATTCTGCGCGCGCCGCGTGGTCGTGCCGTCAACCCGGGTGCTGACCGATTCTTCGCCCTCAATCGCCCGGGCGAGCAGATCATCCATCAGCCGCTGTCGGGCGAGCAACAGCGCCGCTTCCCAGCCCAGATTGAATGCAAAGCCGTCTGACCGCCGCCGCAGCGCATAGGCCCCCGAAACCCCCATCCCCACCGCTCGGCACGCGGCGGCCACCAGCCCGGTTTCCGCGAGGCAGAGCAGAAACCCCACCTCCCGCTCTGGCGTCCAGCCATCGGCACGAGGATCGCTGGTGAAAAAGGTGGCGGCGGGCAGGCAATTTATCATGACACGACTCCTTGGGACTAAATGGAAGCGGAAGATAACCTGATTGGTTCTGATTTGTCAAGCTTTTGTTTGTGATATGTTCTATTTTAAAGCGTCGTGTGATAAATCTGCACCACCCGTCATTGCGAGCGAAGCGCGGCAATCCAGACTCTGGTGCCGCTGGATCGCCGCGCTTCGCTCGCAATGACGATGCACATTTATTGCAACTGGCTCTAGATTGATCTATGCAAAACCGCTCATCCTGAGTAGCTGTTCAGCCCTGAGCCTGTCGAAGGGTCGAAATAGCGTATCGAAGGACGGACACAGGCCCTTCGATACAAGCCCCTTCGACTGCCTTGCAGGCGCTCAGGACCAGCTTCGACTTCGCTCAGTGTCTGCTAGGATAAGCGGGGTCTTGTGCCTCAATCGAACATAGAGAAATGCTAAAGCCAGACGTCGACAGCGTGGAGCACCAGCCCGACCAAACCGCCCACAATTGTGCCGTTGATCCGGATATATTGGAGATCACGGCCCACAGCATTCTCGACTCGCGTGGTGACCTTGCTCGCATCCCAGCTGCGGACCGTTTCTGAAACGAGCTTCACGATCCCATCGCCGTAGCTGGCGGTCGCGCCCACGGTGGCGCGGCGGGTGAAGCGGTTGATCGTGCGACGCAAATCTTCATCGGTTTGAAGCGTGGTGCCCAGCTGACGCAGCATTTCGCCGAAGCGGCCTGCCATGACCTTATCGGGATCGCGTGCGGCCTTAAGGAGCGCAGTGCGCGCTTGCTCCCAAAGCCCGTCTATCCAGTTCTTCATCGCCGGATTCTCAACGATCTCAGCTTTTAGATTGGAAATCTTGGCTTGCATCTCTTTGTCATGCTGGAGATCAAACGCAAAATCAGCGAGCAGTTTGTCGGCCCTTTCGCGCAAAGGATGATGCGGATCATCCGCCATATCGAAGAATAATTTGTTGAGGCCGTTAATGATCGCATTGGCAAGATTCTCATCAAGACCTGTCCAGCGCATGACCGAACCCGCGCGTTCATGGACCATATCCCGGATCAGATGCTCATTGGTGGCGATCACTTCGCTCACGCGGATGATGATACCGTTGAGCAGCGGGACATGGCGCCCCTCCTTCATCGCCGCGTCGAGCGACTG
>JBJOLA010000205.1:0-5533 GCA_046045815.1 Pseudomonadota bacterium | reverse complement strand
GTGCATTGGCCGACGCCAACGAGTATGGGAGTGTTCGGGTGAATGTTCATTTTATTGCCAATCCCCTGCGCTGTTCATCCAAATCGTTATCGCCGCGATCGCTGCGGTTTCGGCTCGCAATATTCTCGGGCCGAGCGAGATTGCTGTCGCTTGGGGCAATGCGCGGATGGCAGCGCGCTCCTCATCATCAAATCCGCCTTCGGGTCCGATCAGGATTGCAGCCGGGCCGGGCAAAGGGGCGAATGTCTCGCCTCCCGTCTCGTCAGCGAAATAGAGGGTGCGTTCAGCAGGCCAAGTTTTGAGTAGGGCAGGGAGCTTGATCGGCTCATCCAACGCGGGAACGCTTGTCCGCCCGCATTGTTCAGCCGCTTCAATCATATGAGCGCGAAGCCGGTCCAGATTGAGTCGTTCAATGTTTGTGCGGCGCGTCACAATGGGCCGATATCGGGCGACGCCGAGTTCACAGGCTTTCTCTGCCACTAGATCAATCCGCGCCTTCTTGATCGGTGCGGCAAGCAGCCAGAGGTCCGGCACCGTCTCAAGTGGGCGGAGCTGACCTGTAATCCTAAGTGTCAAATCCCGCTTGCCAATGATTTCTGCAACGCCCAGCCATTCTCCATTCACGCCGTCGAATAGTTTGACCGGATCGCCCGCCTTGAAACGCATGACAGATATCAGATAATGCGCCTGTGGCCCCGCGATGAGCAAAGTGCCTCCGTCAGCCAGTGGCGGATCGACGAGCAGCCGGGGGCAGCTTTGGGGTGGCCATGCGGGAGTAGCGGGCATAGAGCGGCACTAGCATGAACAGTTCTGAAATTGAAAGCAGTCCGGCAACTGGGTTGGTGCCAGACAGCCAGCATCGCGGCATGATGGCGCTGCTACCTGCGGCTGCACGGCCTTACGCCGTGCTAGCCCGCTTTGATCGACCGATTGGCTGGTGGTTGTTGTTCTGGCCTTGCGCGTGGAGCATCCTGCTCTCAGGAGGCGCGACAACCCATTGGCGCGTGATCCTATGGATGCTCCTCGGCGCAATTGCGATGCGCGGTGCGGGCTGTGTCTATAATGATATTGCCGACCGTGATCTTGATGTGCAAATCGAACGCACGCGGCTGCGTCCGATCGCGAGTGGAGCGATTTCGGTGCGCCAGGGATGGGTTTGGTTGGTGATGCTGAGCTTGGTCGGGCTTGTCGTCTTGCTCCAGCTGCGGTGGGAAGCGCAGCTGGTGGCGCTCGCCAGCCTCGCGCCGGTGGCCGCTTATCCTTATATGAAGCGGATCACCTGGTGGCCGCAGGCGTGGCTGGGGATCGTATTCAGTTGGGGTGCGCTGGTGGGCTGGATTGAGGTGACGGGGAAAGTGAGCGGACCGATGTTGCTCCTTTATGCAGGGTCAATTTGCTGGGTGATCGGATACGATACGATCTACGCGCTGCAAGACAGGGAGGATGACGCGCTGGTGGGGGTAAGGTCTTCGGCTCGGCGGCTGGGCGGCAGTGTGAAGTTTGGCGTGTTGCTGTTCTATGCCGGTGCGGTGCTGCTCTGGAGTGCGGCATTCTGGATGTTGCGGCCGCAGGGGATAGCGTTGTTGGCGTTGTTGCCGGTCGGTTTGCATCTGGCTTGGCAGATCGTGACATTAGACGCTGACAGCGTTGACGATGCACTCTCCAAGTTTCGATCAAACCGGTTTGCTGGGCTTCTGATGGCACTGGCCTGTTTGACCGTTGGCGCGGCATAGACGGTGGCCGGGGATTTTTCTGAAAAGCACGATGCTCACGCGCTTGCGACAGCGCTGGAGGATGGCGCGGCTCTTTGCACGCTGATCGCGGTGGACGGCGCCTTCTCCCGTGCTGTGGGCGCGCAAGTGGCGGTGCGCGCGGATGGCAGTATCGCTGGGAACATGACGGGAGGCTGCCTTGAGGCCGCGCTGGTGGCTGACGTCGCTCGCGCACGACAAACCGGCGAGAATTGCGTCGTTCACTACGGCAAGGGATCGCAATATATCGACATCCAGCTTCCCTGTGGCGGCGGTGTCTCGCTTTATGTGGATGCGACGCCGGACCAGTCAGTCATCGCTGATGCGCTTGAAAAAATTGAGCGGCGCGAGGCTGCCGCCCTGTCATTTGTCTGCGGGCCGAAAAGTGCGTGGCAGTTAGAGCCGTGGACCCCAAGTCGCAAAACGGGGGAAGGATCGCACCGCTTCCATCTGATATACCATCCCGCTCCTCGGCTAATGCTGTTTGGCCACGGCTCCGAAATGCCGGCACTCGCTAGTTTGGCACGCGAATGGGGATGTGTCGTCGAAGCAATCAGCCCCAAGGGACGCGAGATACCGGGAGGGACCGGGCTGTCCCTCGGTCGTACGCCGGTCGACTTTGAAATTGATGCTTGGACCGCCGTAATATTGCTGTTCCACGAACATGAGTGGGAAGATGCCATTTTGAAATGGGCGCTCGATAGCAGTGCCTTTTACGTCGGTGCTCTTGGCGGACGGAAAGCAGTTGAGCGGCGACTAGGAGGGCTTAGCAGCGCTGGTGTTGATGAGCATGCACTTGCCCGGCTTCACGGCCCGATTGGCCTCATCCCTGTTGCCAAGGATGCGCCGATGCTCGCCATCTCAATCCTTGCTGAGGTCGCCGAACGTTACGGGAAATTGACGGGGCGTTTGACGTCATGAAGGTAGGGGCGATCATTCTCGCCGGGGGCCTCTCGCGCCGCATGGGTCGCAACAAATTGCTCGAACAAATCAGCGGAAAGCCGATGCTTCTTCATGTCGTTGATGCAATTGCTGAAGCGGGGTTTGATCCGCCGATGATCGCATTGGGACATGAAGCGTCAGAGATATCACGGATTCTTGGTAAAGACTCTTACCAACCTGTTATCGTTGATGATTTTTCCAAGGGAATTGCGCATTCGCTGCGTGCAACGATCAAGGAGATTCCGGCAAGCTGGGATGCGGTTTTCATCTGTTTGGGAGATATGCCTTGGGTGTCAGCAACGTTGCTGCGATCAATGGCGGCCGTTGCGGAAACTGATCGGATCTTAATCCCCACCAGCGGCGGGCGGCGTGGCAATCCAGTGTTGTGGGGAAGGGCGTTCTTCGGTGAATTGCAGTCATTGATCGGGGACTTTGGTGGCAAGCAGCTTTTCGCTCATTTTGAGGATACCATTGTCGAATTCGAAACCAGCGATCTCGCGATCCACCGGGATATCGATACAATTTCCCAACTCGAAGAATTTGCTGCCAAGGGTTGAGGACCGGCGGCGCAAACCCCCGGCCCTCGCCCTCAGGTGCGACCCGAGGGTAAGCGTCTACCTCTAAATTTTGCGATTATTAAGTTGGAGGCCGGCCCTTTTCAGGTCCGGCCTCCACCCTCGATACGCAACCCGAGGGAAACTGTGAAACGCATCATCAATAGCGATCAGTATTGCCGCTTTTTGATTTGTCGTTCTGTTTGAGTTCGTTGGATTGGATATATGCTGCTGCTGTTGAGTGGATGCTGAACATGCTTGTTATCTTAGGTTAAGCATTCGTTGCCTCCTGTTCATCTTTCGCTGTCGCCCGCCGCAGAATTTGGTAAACGAAAGCCGATGTTTCGATTTCTCACCGGATTTTTTTGTGTTGCATTGATCCTGCTTGTTTCGGGATCGTCGGGAAGCGCGCGTGTGTCGCGCTGGGTTGGCGGGACGATCCAAATCACTTCAGCTAGGGTCGAAAAACCCGACATCGTCACTTCACCCCCACTCGCGTTCATCCGCGCTTGGGAATTGGCGAGTGGTCACAATGCTTTTGGTGGAATTTCGGGGCTGACAAAAAATAGGGACGGATTTCTGGCGCTTTCTGACCTCGGCGCACTCATCCGCTTTCGAATTACGGCCGACGAGCGGGTGCGCGGTGGCTCAATCATGCCGCTTCCCAAGGGATGCCTGCCCGACATGCGCGAAGCCAGCCGCGATACCGAATCACTGACGCAAGATCCAGCGACGGGGCAAATCTGGATCGGGTTTGAAAGCCGGAACGCCATATGCCGCACAAATCATGAGGGCACTGAAGCACTGGCTGTCTACGCGCCACCCGACATGGAAAAGTGGCGGAATGTCAGGGGGCCGGAATCTATGATTCGGCTTCATGACGGGCGTTTTTTGATCATCGCGGAAGAGCCTCCTCAAGGGGGAGACTTTAGCCCCGCGCTGCTCTTTGACCGGGACCCTACCGATCCGGCGGCTCGGCGCCTTCATCTGCGATATCAGCCGCCCGCTGGGTTCCATCCAACCGACGCTGTCGAGCTGCCCGATGGCCGCCTGTTGGTGCTCAACCGACGGTTTAGTTTGCCGTTTCGCTTTGCGTCTCAGATTACGATCGTCGATCCGCCGACCCAGAATTCAGACATAATCCTAAAGGGCCCCATTGTTGCAACAATGGAATCCCCTGGACTCAATGATAATTTTGAGGCGCTGGCGCTTTCACAAAACGGAGGGCGAACCTTCCTGTGGGTGATGAGCGATGATAACTATATCCCGCTCCAGCGCACCTATTTACTGCTATTTGAAATTAAGCAGCAACCGCAACCTTAGCCTTCTTGGCGATGTCGCGCTTGAGGCGACGGGCCTTGAGACTCAGCTTTTCAGCCGATGTTTTGGCAAGCCAGTTGTCCAGACCGCCAACATGTTCCACCGAACGTAGGCCGTGAGTGGATACGCGCAGCTTCACGCTTTCGCCCAGTGCTTCTGACATCAGAGTCACATTCTGCAGATTCGGCAAGAATGTGCGCTTAGTCTTGTTATTGGCGTGGGAAACATTGTGACCCACTTGGCGACCTTTGCCGGTCAGTTCGCAGATGCGCGACATGCGTTTTCATCCTGAAATAAAGAGTTTGAATTCGGAAAGACCGCGCCCCTAACGAACGCACCTGCTTTCGTCAACCATTTGCAGGCGCTAGGAGAGGAATATGACAACTGACAAACACAATCCCCTACAAATACCAGAACCGATGCGCTTGGCTCTCGATCTCGCGGCGAAAGCGGCAATAGCGGGGGAGGTGCCCGTTGGTGCGGTCGTTACGCGCAATGGAAATGTTGTCGCGACCGCCAGCAATGCGATGCGTGGTGGAAGCGATCCAACGGCACACGCCGAAATCGTGGCGATTCGCGCGGCAGCGGCGATCCTGGGCAACCAACGGCTGACCGACTGTGATCTGTGGGTGACGCTGGAGCCGTGCGCTATGTGTGCCGGTGCCATTTCGCATGCAAGGATCGGAAAGCTCTACTACGGCGCATCAGACCCCAAAGGAGGGGGCGTAGAGCACGGCGCACGGGTCTTTGGTCATGACACCTGCCACCACCGTCCAGAGCTCTATACGGGCATTGGTGAGCGTGAGGCGGCTGCCCAGTTGATGGCATTTTTTGCGGAGCGACGCCAGGGCCGCGCGCAAAACTTGTGAACCAGCTAAAAATCCTGCACTAACGTTTTTGACACCATGTCCACACCGCTCCCACCCTTCCCCTGGATTGATATCGTCATCATTTTTGCGTTGATTG
>JBJOLA010000293.1:0-3023 GCA_046045815.1 Pseudomonadota bacterium | reverse complement strand
CAACGCCGCGCTGGGTCAATTTCGGCCCGCCCCGCAGGGGTTGCTCTGGGAAGCCCGCCGGACAGCGTCACGTCGCTGGCACGGGCTACCAGCCCGCACTGCGCGCCGTTCCTTGCCGGCGAACTTCCCAGAGCAATCACGGTGTACAAACCTAACCTCATCACGCTCTAAACACATCATTGAGGGTGTCATGGGCGGGAATCCCGCGCTCAAACGGCAGCAAAGACCGCAAAAACTCCAGCTTCTCTTCGCCCCACTGGGCAATCTCGACAAAGTCTTCGGCTCCAGCCAAATGACCACACAGCACCACGAGCAAAACTTCCGGCAACGGATAAACCACCTTCCAAGGCTGGCGAGGGTCCCGCAACTCACTGAAATAACCAATAAATGATGACCCCATGACTGGCTCCATAACCATGAAGCAGCCCATGAATCACACAAACCTTCCCAAAGGAATACGGAGGGTTCTGTGAGGTCGCGCGGCACTGATCGTGGTGGCGGGCACGGTGCGCGACCTCATTGAAGCCGGATTGAGCGAACTCGATGACGCGGCGGTTGCTATGGATTTAGTGATGGTTGGCTCGATGCCGGGCGTCAGCGCTCAAGGGCTGGCCCAGATCGTTTATCCGACATCTGCCACTTGGACCACGGTCTGGAGAGTTGTTTTGCGCTCCCTGTTGACAGGCTATGTCAGCCGCGATGCCTGTCCAGGCGACGGTTGGCAAAACGTCCCACCCTGCCGCTCGACCGAGGTGTCGCGGCACCATGCATGATGCTTTGGGAAGTGCGATGCTCATGTCATTCCCGGGGGTGCCCGAGCGCGACATGCCGGATCACGGGGGAACGTTGCCACGATCCGCAGCGTCCCGCCGCAGCATGGGCATGCGGTGGGGTTAAAATCGGGGAATTGACGGCGCGGTGCTGCGCTTTCGTTATCGGTCGCTGTCGGCATTGCCGCGGCCAGCAACGGTCGGATGGTCGCGAGACGGGCGCGGCGGCAGCCATTGGCGAGAAAGCCATAATGCCGGATGCGGTGAAAACCGTCAGGCAGGCTGTGCAGCAGGAAGCGGCGAATGAACTCATCGGCGTCTAGGGACATGTTCTTTTGGGCATTACCATGTCGGTAATCACGCCACCTGAAGATGACGGCCCCGTCTGCAATGCTGACAAGGCGGCTGTTCGCGATTGCGACGCGGTGGGTGCCCCCAGGTGTGGAGAATGGCGATAAAGCCGAGTTCGCCACCGAGATGCCTGGGATCGGCACCGATGGTCTTGAGCGTCTCGGCCACGGCGTCGAACAGGATCGCGTAAACCTGCGCCTTGTTCTGGTAAGCGATCACCGCAATCTCGGCTGGCACCGTAAACACGACGTGAAAATATGGGATCGGCAGAAGGTCAGCTTCGCGCGCGGCGATCCATCGCTCACGCGCCGTCGCCTGGCACTTGGGGCAATGTCGGTTACGGCATGAGTTATAAGCGATCCGGCTGTGGTCGCAGTTGTCGCAGGCCTCGATATGTCCGCCAAGGGCTGGGGTCCGGCAGAGCTCGATCGCCGACATGACGCGGCGTTCGATGCGGCCAAGATGGCCATCATGGGCAAGACGATAGGCAGGGCCGTGACGGTGGAAGATATCTGCCACCTCCAATGCGGGGCGCACCAACTGGGCCTCAGCCCGGCGGCACCACCTCGAGTGTCAAACGGTCGAGCGGGCTTTGTGTCGAAGAGATCGTCGATGTGGCAACTTGAGTATAGAGCGCGGTCGTCGACAGGTTGCGGTGACCCAGCAGCACCTGGATGATCCGGATATCGACCCCGCTTTCGAGCAGATGCGTGGCAAAACTGTGCCGCAGCGTATGGACACTTACACGCTTGGTCAGGCCCGCAGCTTTTGTCGCCGAGCGGCAAGCCGCGTGCAGAACGGTGATGGCGATGGGCTTGTCGGGTATGCGCCCGGGAAACAGGCAATCTCTCGGGCGCGCCAGACGCCAATAGGTCCGCAGGATCGCGAGCAGCTGCGGCGAGAGCATGACGGTGCGGTCCTGAGCTCCTTTGCCATGATGGACCTGGATCAGCATCCGGTCAGAGTCGATATCGGTGACCCGCAGGCTCGCGACTTCGGAAGCGCGCAGCCCGGCGGCATAGGCCGTGGTTAGCGCAGCACGGGCCTTGAGTGACGGCACCGCTTCGAGAAAGCGCACAACCTCATCGGCGCTCAAGATCGCCGGCAATTTACGCGGCATGCGCGCGTACACAATCCGCTCAGGTATCTCCCCCCGATCCAACGTGATGCCGTAAAAGAAGCGCAGCGCACAGACGATCTGGTTCAACGATCCCCAGGAAATGCCGAGCGATACCAGATGGACCTGAAAAGCGCGGACATCCTCGAGTCCGAGGCAATCCGGTGATCGTCCGAAATAGCGGCTGAACTTCGTGACCGCGTGCAAATAGGATCGCTGGGTCGCAGGCGACAGGTTGCGCAGGCTCATATCGTCAATCATACGACGACGCAGCGGGCTAACCGCTACTGTGGCTTCAGTCATGGGATGGTCTCCTGATGAGGGGTGGCGTAAGCAGCCAAACCTTCCCATCAGGAGGTCATCCCCACCAGTCCAAACACACCAGTCGAGCGTCAGCGAGTTCGTTCAATCCTCACCACTCAGTTTTCAAGCGATTGCCCTGATCTCATGGGAGGACTGCAATCACCGCCGCCAATCCCCACCTCTGCGCACTACCATTATTGCATTTACGCGACGCTCGGCTAGATGCGACCCCGGTTGGCGCAATCGAGACGGGGTCCACGCGATGAAGATCATGGCCGGGAATGGCAATTTGCCGCTGGCACGGGCAATCGCGGGCTATCTGGAAGTACCGCTGACCGATGCCAGTGTGCGGCGATTCGCGGACGAGGAAGTGTTCGTTGAAATCCACGAGAACGTGCGCGGCGAGGACGTGTTTGTCGTCCAGTCGACCAGCTTTCCGTGCAACGACAACCTGATGGAACTGCTGATCTGCATCGACGCGC
>JBJOLA010000161.1:0-2816 GCA_046045815.1 Pseudomonadota bacterium | reverse complement strand
CGATTCTGTGCGGGTTAGACTTTAGAGAAGAGATCAAAGCCATGTTCGCAGTTGTGCGCACGGGCGGCAAGCAATATCGCGTTGCCGCAGGAGACAAGATTGTCGTCGAAAAGATGGCAGGCGAAGCCGGTGACACCGTGTCGCTGGGCGATGTTCTGTTCGCTAGTGACGGTGGCGAAGTTAAGGTTACTGCCGAAATCATCGCGCAGGCCAAGGCTGACAAGATCATTATCTTCAAGAAGAAGCGGCGCCACAATTATCGCCGGAAGAATGGCCACCGTCAGCAGCATACAATCCTGCGCATTTTAGCCGTTGGTGATTCCAAGGCTGAGCCCGCTGCGAAAAAGGCCGCTGCCCCGAAGGCTGCGAAGGCTGATGCGGCTCCTGTTGCTGAGACCGGTGCAGTCGATGCATCGAACCTGTCACTCATCTCGGGTGTTGGCCCGGCAATTGAGAAAAAGCTGCGCGCCGCTGGCATTACCAGTTGGAACGAAATTGCTGCCTGGACCGATGCAGACATCGAACGGCTTGATACCGAGCTGAAGCTTGGTGGCCGCGCGACCAAAGAAGAATGGGTCGACCAGGCAAATGAACTGCTCGCTGGCAAAGCCCCGCGCGCGAAAGTTGATCAGGCTGAAAAAGCCTCCGGCAAAGACAAGTAAGGAGCTTAGACCATGGCACATAAAAAAGCTGGTGGTTCGTCACGCAACGGTCGCGATTCCGCAGGCCGCCGCCTGGGCGTTAAGAAATTTGGCGGCGAAGTCGCGATTCCGGGGAACATTCTTGTGCGTCAACGCGGCACAAAATTCTACCCGGGTCGCAATGTCGGCATCGGCAAGGATCACACCCTGTTTGCAACCGCCGAAGGCCGCGTCGCCTTCCACAGCGGCAAACTCGGCCGGACCTATTGCTCGGTAGATATGATGGCGATTGCCGCAGAATAATTTGGTGACTTTATACCGGGTCACCTCGAAAGGGTGGCCCGAAGGTCTGGCAAGCCAGACAGATTTGAGGGAGACGGGCCACCCCCGCCTCCCTTATTTTTTGGGCGGTTCATCTCTCTCTCATTCACACTGTCTCCGGGGCGTCATAAAAGGGCGGTAACGGGGGCCGACAAGGAGAGTTACCATGTTCGCCAGAACGCCAAGATTGTTGCTCAGACCCGGCTGGATCGAAGACGCCCCAGCGCTTGCAGAAAATATCGCGCACGAATCGGTTGCCTTCAAGCTGGCCCGATTGCCCTGGCCCTACACTGTATCACATGCGGAACAATTTCTCGGTCTGGAACGGCGCGCAAGCGATGCAAACTTCCTGATCTTGGCGCGGACACACGGTGAGCCCCGCTTGATCGGTGGGATCGGCCTTCATGATCAAGATGGTGAAACCGAAATTGGCTATTGGTTGGCCCCTGCATATTGGGGGCTTGGTTTTGCGACCGAAGCCGGTCGCGCTGTGATGGATATCGCGCGCGACAGCCTGCGCCTGCGCCGGCTGGTCTCAGGGCATTTTGTAGACAACCCCGCTTCGGGCAACGTTCTCCGCAAGCTTGGTTTCCGCCCAACCGGAAGGATTGTGCCGCGCTTTAATGTGGCACGGGGCCAGGAGGTGCCATGCGTCCTCTACGCCACAGAATTGGGCAAGGGAGATCGTGACGACGCTGACACGGACATGCGACCGCAACTTATGGCCGCGTGAATGCGATTCGGAAAAGTGTATTGTAATTTAATTACAATACACTTTTCATAAATATCTTACGTATCAAAATTCATCGAATTTTCGCCGTTCTCATGTGATTCCCGCTCTTGACAAAACTGTCCAGCAGGCGCTTAAAATTGCGCCTGAGGTGAATTTCACCGCACTTTGACGCTGGATACGAACCATGAATGCACCCGCCAAGCAGGGGCTGTACGACCCCCGCAATGAACATGATGCCTGCGGCGTCGGCTTTATCGCCAACATCAAAGGCACCAAAACGCATAGCGTGATCGCATCGGGCCTTGAGATCCTTGTCAACCTCGATCACCGCGGCGCGGTGGGTGCAGACCCTCTGCTCGGGGACGGCGCGGGCATTCTGATCCAGATCCCCGATGGGATACTGCGCGATTGGGCGAGCGGCCAAGGCCTCACTCTGCCCAAGCCCGGTGATTATGCGGTCGGCATGTGCTTCATGCCGCAAGATGAAGCCGCACGTGACTTCGTTGCTGATTATTTCGAAAAATTCATCACCAAGGAGGGGCAGACCCTGATCGGCTGGCGCGATGTGCCCACCGACATGGCGGGCCTAGGCGATGCTGTTATCGCGCAGATGCCGGTGATCCGCCAAGCAATCATCGGGCGCGGAGAAGGCACGCCTGATCAGGACGCCTTCGAGCGCAAGCTGCTGGTCATCCGTAAGCAAACCCAGAACCCACTCGCCGATCTCGCGCTCAAGCACGATATGCCGCAGTTGACTCAGCTTTATATGCCGTCGCTCTCCTCCCGGACGATTGTCTACAAGGGGCTGTTGCTCGCGCATCAGGTGGGAAGTTTTTACGAAGACCTCCGCAATCCGCTGACGACGTCGGCCCTTGCGCTCGTCCATCAGCGATTCTCAACTAACACCTTCCCGTCGTGGAAGCTCGCCCACCCTTACCGCTTCATTGCGCACAACGGTGAGATCAACACCGTGCGCGGCAACGTCAACTGGACGACTGCGCGCCGCCGCACGCTCGACTCCGATCGGCTGGGGGCCGACCTCGACAAGATGTGGCCGCTTATCCCGCATGGGCAATCAGACACAGCTTCGCTGGACAATGCACTCGAGCTGTTGATTGCGG
>JBJOLA010000062.1:0-6075 GCA_046045815.1 Pseudomonadota bacterium | reverse complement strand
TTCGAGAACTTTGACCATATCCTGAAGCCGCTGCCATTTGCGGCTCCGCTCGCCAATTCGCTGGTCGGCAGCTATCGCGATGTGGCGCTTAACGGCACGCAGAACATTCGCTCGCAGGCTGGTGGCATTTCGGAAGAGATCAACATCCACCTCAGCGATAATTTGATCCTGAAGTCGTTGACCGCTTACCGGCACATGAAGACTGACCTCTTCAACGACAGCGACACTTCGGAATTGTTCGTCCAGCATCTTCAGATTACGG
The DNA here is from genome assembly GCA_046045815.1 of Pseudomonadota bacterium. Lineage (GTDB taxonomy): Bacteria > Pseudomonadota > Alphaproteobacteria > Sphingomonadales > Sphingomonadaceae > Aquisediminimonas. The sequence goes on along the minus strand of JBJOLA010000062.1, from coordinate 5,813 downwards.
AAGAGGATAAGCAGTTCTCGCAGGAGTTCAACCTGCAGTACAACAGCCACAAGCTGAAGGCGGTGGCCGGGCTGTATTATTTTGGCGATTCGGACAACCAGACCAACTTCGTCCAGGTGCCGCCCAGCGTATTCACGCCCGCACCGGCAGCCGCGTCCATTCAGGCGTCGCCGCAGGTGAAGACGCGCTCCTATGCCGCATTTCTCCAGGGCAGCTACGAGATCGTTCCCGATCTTCGCGTCACTATTGGCGCACGTTACACCTATGAGACCAAGTCGTTTGCCCAGAATTTCGTGCGGACTTCGCTCAATCCGGCCACATTAGGCTTTATCCCGCCGCCGTTCCCGATCATCTTCGCGCTTGATCGCAAAGACCATGCCTTCACGCCGAAGTTTGGCATCGATTATCAGGTCAGCCCGGACGTATTTGTTTATGCCTCGGCGACACGCGGCTTCAAGAGCGGCGGTTTCAATAATGCGGCGACCAATCCTTTAACTGCGGGATTCAATCCGGAAAAGATCTGGGCCTATGAGGCCGGGATCAAGACCCAGATGCTTGACAACCGGGTTCGTTTCAACCTGACCGGCTTTTACTATGATTACAAGGATCTGCAGGTCCGCCAGCTGATCGCTGTGGCAACCGCCGTAATTAAGAACGCCGCCAATGTGAAGGTAAAGGGCGTCGAGGCGGAGTTCGTAGCAAAGGTCACGCCGGACCTGCAGCTTACAGTCAACGCAGCGTACATTGACGCAACCTACAAGAGCTTTGCGACGTCGTCGATCGCAGCGGCCTATGCTGCCTATGTGCCTAATCAGGTCTGCGTCGCAGGCGTGTGCACGTTCGATGCTACTGGCAATGTGCTTGACGGTTCGCCAAAGTTTTCGGGCTTCGCGGCAATCGACTTCACGCCAATGGTTGGCAAGTACCGCCTGACTGTCCACGCTGACGTGGCGTGGCGTTCTAAGGCTTCGTTCGATGCCTCGAACATCGCACTTGCCACTCAGCCGGGCTACAGCCTTTTCAATGCGAGCAGAGGCTTTGGCGAGGAACATGGCTGGCGACTGGAAGCGTTCGGCCGCAACCTGACCGACAAAAAGTACTACTCGTTCCTGGCGGGTAACGGCATCGCTCCGGGCGGTGTCGTCGGCGATCCGCGCACTTATGGCATCCGCGCCAGCTTCCAATGGTAATCTGAAAAGCGCGCCCGGCACCGTTACGATGCCGGGCGCGAATTTGGTGATTTGAGGATGTGATTGTGCTGACAGAAGAAATGGTCGTGGCCGCTGATGATATCCGCGTTCGGGTCATGCTAGCTCAGGATACGGCGGGCATGGACCGCATAATGGCCGACGGTATGATCTGGATTCATGCTGCCGGGGCGGTCGATACCAAGACGACGATGATCGAGAAATTCGGTAGCGGTTCGATGAAGTACCATTCGCTTGATCGCAAGGAACTGAACGTCAGCATCTATGGCGACTGCGCGGTGACTTATGGCATGATCGAACTGGATGGTCAGGTAGGCGACTTGCGTAAACATCTGACCAATCGCTTCATGGGCGTGTGGTGTTTGCAAGACGGCGAAGTCCGGCTGGTAAGCTGGCAATCCTCGCGCACAGTTTGATCGTACTGGCATGAAGCTGGTCACATTCGAGCGCGCTGGGGCTGCAGTGCCGGGACTGCTTCAGGATGGTTGCGTCTACGCATTTTCTGAGCTTGATCCGGCCCTCCCGCCAAGCATCGAAACGCTGCTTGAAGCTGGCGAACCGGCGATGGCCAGCCTGCGGCAAGCGGCGGCGCGGATTAGACTTCCCAGAGTGGCGGAAGGCGTGCCAATTGGCGAAGTCCGTCTACTTTCGCCTATCACCCGGCCGCAGAAGTTTCTGGGGATCGGACTGAATTACATGTCGCACGTGGTTGAAATGCGGGAGCAGGGCGCACCCGAGCCGGATCTCAGCATCCAGATGTGGTTCAACAAGCAGGTCAGCTGCATCAACGGTCCCTATGATCCCATCCACTTGCCGTCAGTTTCCCAATGCCTCGATTTCGAGGGCGAACTGGGGATCGTGATCGGCAAACGCTGCCGCCATGTCGCGCCCCAGGATGCCCATAAAGTCATCGCCGGGTATGTGATTGTCAACGACGTCAGCGTGCGCGATTGGCAGCGCCAGTCACCAACGGCAACGATTGGCAAATCCTTTGACACCCATGGACCGGTTGGCCCATGGCTAACTACCGCCGATGAAATTGCCGATCCGGAGGCCTTGGCGATCAGGACCACGATTGATGGCGTGGTGATGCAGGACGCCAATACCAGAGAGTTCATTCACAAGATCGGTGCGATGATCGCCTACTTGACTATGGCCGTGACTCTGGAACCCGGAGACATTCTGGCCACAGGCACTCCGCCGGGCGTAGGCGCCGGCCGTAAACCGCCCACATGGCTGCGCGCGGGGCAAAAGGTGCGGGTGGAAATTGACGGGCTGGGCTTCATCGAAAATGGAGTGATCGCGGAGCCACTGGCCCAGACGACCACCGTTTTCATTTAGAATTTCAGACGGCGCACACGCCCGATGTATCAAGAATAGGCTGGGGAGAGAAACTTGGTGGCGCGCAAGACAATTGTGACAGGCGTGCCGATTGCCGGGGCGGAACTCGGCGTCGGTAGTTTGGCGGCGGTTGCACAATCTGCGCCGTGCGTCGCTACCGTTCAGGGCATGCTGAGCGGGGCCAGCGATCAGGGGATTCACCGCTTCCTAGGCATCCCCTACGCCTGCCCGCCCATCGGCGCGCTGCGCTGGAGTCCGCCTTTGCCGCCGCTGCGGTGGAAGGGCCTGCGCGATGCTACCGCGTTCGGGCCAGCCTGCCTTCAGGGCATGGCTCCTGGATTGAACCTTCGCGCGGACAGCGAGAGCGAAGATTGCCTCTACCTCAACGTCTGGACCGCCGACGCCAACGCCGGGGCGCGCCAGCCAGTGATGGTGTGGATTCACGGCGGCGGCAATCTGTATGGTGCCGGGTCGGAAGAGGTCTTTGACGGCGCTAGTCTGGCCGCCAAGGGCGTTACGGTCGTCACAATAAATTACCGGCTGGGAGCGTTCGGATTTCTGGCCGATCCGGCTTTCGGGTCCAACTTCGCGGTACAGGATCATGTTGCCGCGCTGGGCTGGGTGCGCGCCAACATTGCGGGCTTTGGCGGCAACCCGGACAACGTGACGGTGTTCGGGCAATCCGCCGGGGCCGTAGCGGTGCGCTCGCTGCTGCAATGTCCGCAGGCGAAGGGATTGTTCCACCGCGCCATCATCCAGAGCGCCGGTTTCGAAGCGCCCGCCGGGGGTAACTGGTGGTCGTATCAGCGCGTGAACACGGCTTCGCAACGCCTGTTCGACATGCTGGGCAGCCACGACCCCGCAGTGCTCAGAGCCGCGCCCGCAGCCGGCGTTCTTCAGGCGGCGCGGGCTCTGTCCGGCGCGATCGACCGGCCCGGGTATGCCCGCACGCCCGCGCAACTGGTGTGGACGCAGGTGAGTGACGGGCACACGGTCAAGGCGGATGAATTTCCGGGCTGGGGGCAGCAGGTGCCAGTCATGCTCGGCACAGTTGAGAACGAGGGGCGGTTCTTCGTGCCGCCGGGCCGCGAATATGGCCGCAAGATGCTGGAAAACACCGTCGCGGAGTTTGCTGGTGAACGTACTGGCGAAGTCCTCGCCCAGTTTGATGCGCGCGCGTTGACGCCGTGGCAGGGACTGGATGAACTGATCACCACGGTTATTTTCACCGAACCGGCGATGGCGACCATGCACTTGCTGGCCGAAAAAGGGCGGCCGCTGTTCTATTATCACTTTCGCCGCCTTGCGCCCGGTGCCGCGAGGACGCAGGAACTGGTGCGGCATACGGCGGAGCTGCGCTATGTTTTCGGAACTTACTCCGCGGACGGTTTCTACGATGCCACTGATCACCGGATTGGCGATGCCATGCAGGACTCATGGGTCGCCTTTGCCCGAGACGGCGTGCCAGCAAGCGGCGGTGCGCACTGGCCGCGCTATGATGCGAAGACGCCGACGGCAGCGATTATCAGCGACACCATCGTGCCGGGGGCCTTTCCGGTCACAGCGCTGATGCGGCTGTTCAATTCAATGCGCGGCCGGGATCAACGGACGGCATGACGATGCGCATTTTCCGGTCAGTGTTCATGATGGCCTCGTTATCTGGCTGGCGATCTGGTCAGGCACCGCGATGGGGAAGTCGAGCAGTTGCTGAGCCAGCGCCTTGCCCATGGGATCGACGCGCACGGATGCAGATCCGCCGCCGCCAAGCACCGCATCAAGCAGGAAGTTGAATGCGTGGAGCCCCGGCAGTTCGTGCCGCACGGTGCGCGGCGGCGTCCCATCCTTGGTCAGATGTGCGAACCATTGCGCCACCGCGTCGCAGGTCAGCGACGCCTTGATCCACGTCGCATATTCGGGCTTGCGGGCGATGATCGAGATGTTCGACATGTCGCCCTTGTCGCCGCTGCGACCCCATGCCAGCGCCACCAGCGGCACGCGCGGCATGTCGTCGGCCGGTTCGGCCTGCGGCAATGGCGAATTGGCTGTGATGTCAGCCGCATCCAGGCCACCCTGTGTCGGCACTTGGCAAACTGACGCCGCGCCATCGACGTTCACCGTCAGCGCGACCTGCTCCTTGGGCAGCAGGAACGAGTGGATGCGGTAGACCGGGGTGGCGGTGGAACCGAGCGGCACCGTGGCAATGCCGGGTGCCATCGCCACGCTTACCGCGCGCTGGGCACCCAGGAACATCTCGACGGCCTCGCGCTGATCATGATCGACGACCATGCGGCAGACGACCTCGCGTAGATCGACCGGCAGCGGCGGCCCGCCAAGCGATTGCGCGCCACCAATCAACTCGATGTGCGTCGCCTTCCACGGCCCCATGTTGCAATCGCGCAGGCGCAGTTCAGTGCGGCGGATGATCGACTCGGCCACTCGCGCGGCCTTGGCGTCGGCCTCCAACCCGCGCAATAGGAACGACACTGTCGCCCGCCAGCCGTCGGCATTGATCGCGGTTGCCTTGTAAGTCGCGGTAGGCGGATAGCCCTTTACTCCGCTGACTTTTACCCGGTCAGGGCCGACCTGTTCCAGCCTGACATTGCTGAGATCGCAAGTAACGTCGGGCAGCAGGTAACGCTGCGGATCGCCGATCTCATAGGTTGTCTGTTCGGCGACATTGCCAAAGCAAACCAGTCCGCCGCTCCCGGCAACCCGGGTGATCACGCCAGTGCCGTCGGCATGGCATTCCGCAATCGGGAAGCTGGCCTCGGTCCAGTCAGGCACATCGCGCCAGTCGGTAAACAGGCCGCCTGCTGCCTGTGCGCCGCACTCGATGATGTGCCCGAGCACGCTACCAGCGGCGAGCCGGTCATAGTCGTTCACTGACCAGCCGAATTCGTGAATGAGCGGACCGAGCACCAATGCACTGTCCACCGCGCGTCCGGCAATCACAACGTCCGCTCCGCCTGCCAATGCCTGTGCGATCGGCAAAGCGCCAGTGTAGGCGGTGATGCTGGCAAGCGCTTCGGGCAGTGACTCGCCAGTGGCCAGGTCACGGCAGCCCTGCGCGCGGATAGCCGCCTCGCTGTCCTGCAAGTCATCGCCAAGGATCGTCGCGATGCGCGGTTTCAACCCCAACCCCACCGCCAGACGGGCGATCGCAGCCGCGCAGCCTTCTGGATTGAGGCCGCCTGCGTTGGTCACGATCCGCACCCCCTGCCGCAGCGCGCTTCCCAGCGTCATTTCTAGCGCCCGCCCGGCAAA
>JBJOLA010000049.1:0-4379 GCA_046045815.1 Pseudomonadota bacterium | reverse complement strand
CCGCAATCTGGTTCGCCGCGCGGTTGAGTGCCGCCCCGGCTGGCCCCGCAGCGATCACGCCGACGCCCACCCGCGCCTCAAACCGGCGAGTGCTGATCTGTTTGCCGTGATCGCGCATCAGCGCCGCGTCATAGACGATCACCGCCTCACTGCGCGGCGCATCGATGCCGAATTGGCGGAGTTGCCCCGCCAGCTGCGTGCCCGGCTCCACCGCAAACTGGCGCGGATCGAGAACCATCTTGCCGGTCTTCGCCGCCACGGTTTCGCTCAGTAACCGCTGGAACAAGCGCGCGGGCGGCTCCACCCACTGCGCATCCTTCACATAGGCAATCGACGTATCCCCGTCATTCACCGCGACCCGGTTTGTGGCAATCGCCTGAGGCACGCCGGGCACCCCAATCGTGATCGTCTCCCCCGCATGGGCCATCCGCGCATCGTCGGCCGCTACCCGCACGGCAGAAGTCAGGTTGAGGAGCGATGCAGGCGGCTTGCCTCCACCGATCTTGACGCAACCGCCCAGCGCGAGCGCGATCCCGAGGAGTGTCGCTGTCTTTATCATTTGCCGCTTCTCCCGGGCTTGTAATCAGGCAGCGTCGGTCCGCTGACGAGCGATCCCACCCCGCCTTGATCTATCTTGCTGGCCACCGATCCGAGCGATTCAGACATGGCCCGCAGATCACGCACGAGCTGGCCAATCTCAGGCACAGTCTGGGTGGAGATCGCCTGTAGGCCCGGCCGCACATCTTTTAGCGCACCGTCCAAAGACGCCATGCTGGCCTGCGCCTGATTGACCGTTTTGCGCAGGTCAGCGATCATCGGCCTGCCCTCTTCGCTGATCAGCGCATTGGTCGTCCCGGCGAGCTTGCCAATCGAATCGACCGCCGCTCCGGCTTGACGGACCGTGACCCGCGTCTCCGCCAAAGTCGCCCGCAGATCAGGCCCCGTCGCCGCGAGCTGCGCCGTCAGTTTATCGGTGTTGGTCAGGATATTGCCAAAGCTCTTCTGATTTTTATCATTGAGTACTTCGGTTAGCCGCTCTGTGAGCGTGGAAATCCGTTCGAGCAGCTGCGGCGCATTGCTCAACAGCGCGCCCAGCCCGGTGCGCTTGGTCGGAATGACCGGCTCACCCGCTGGGCCAATATCGGCAATCGCGGGGGCACCTTTGACCGCGCCATCGAGCAGGATCGAAGACGGACCGGTGAAGCTTGCTTGTAGGCTCGCCGTCGTCCCCTGCAGGATCGGCGTCCCTTCCTTCACCGCGATCCTTACCCGAACAAAACCTGGATTGTCGCGCCACAGCTCGATCAATTTCACATCGCCCGACGGCACACCGGCATAAGTCACGACCGCGCCCTTGGTCAGCCCTTCGACCGATTGGGTGAAGAAAATATCATATTGTTTCGTTGAACCCGCGCCTCGGCTCGACAGCCAAAGGGTGAAGCCAATCAGTGCGGCCAGCAGCGCCAGCACGACCCCACCGACCAAGATATGGTTGGAACGTGTTTCCATCAGCCCTTCATGCCCCCTTTTTGCGGTTGCGATCAACCGTCGCAATCGCCGCTCGTCCCCGCGGACCCCGGAAATACTCTTGTATCCACGGATGATCCAGCGCCAAAAGCTCTGGAATCGTCCCCACCGCGATCACCTTTTTATCTGCCAGCACCGCGATTCGATCGCAAATTGCGTAAAGCGAATCGAGATCGTGGGTGATGAGGAATACCGTCAGCCCCAGTGTGCGCTTGAGGCTGAGAGTCAGTTCATCGAACGCCGCCGCCCCTATCGGATCGAGACCAGCCGTCGGTTCATCCAGAAACAGCAATGCAGGATCCAGCGCCAGTGCGCGTGCCAGCCCTGCCCGCTTTTTCATCCCGCCCGAAAGTTCCGCCGGAAATTTGGGACCCGCGTCTGGCGGCAATCCAGCGAGAACCACTTTGTACGCCGCAATTTCATCAAGCAAATTCTGATCAAATTGCGGATAAAATTCGCGGATTGGAATCTGGACATTTTCGGCAACAGTCAGCGTTGAAAACAACGCACCGCCTTGAAAAAGCACACCCCAGCGCCGCCGGATATCGAGCCCTTCTTCTTCTTCCTTGCCGACCATTGATTCGCCGAAAATCTCAACCTCGCCGCTATCGGGGGTCTTGAGGCCGATGATCGCGCGCATCAGCACTGATTTCCCCGTGCCCGATCCACCGACCACGCCCAAAATCTCTCCCGTCCTTACATCCAGATCAATGCCGTCATGAATGACGACGTCACCGAAGCTCGTGCTCAAATCGCGCACCTTGATCGCGATAGGGTTGTTGAGATCCATCAGGCCCACCCAATCGCCACGAAGAATACTGCGAAAAACGCATCAAGCACGATCACCAGAAAGATCGCCTGAACGACGGCAGACGTAGTGCGGGTTCCCACCTCCTCCGCGCTCGATTCGACCTGCATCCCCTGAAAACAGCCGGTCATCGCGATGATCGCGCCGAACACAGGTGCCTTGATCAGGCCGACATAGACATCCGTCATCGGGATCACATCGCGCATCTGTTCGATGTAAGCCGGGGGCGGGATATCAAGGCCCGTCCAGCAGAACACACCCCCGCCGATCATCGCGAGGATAGCGGCGTAGAAACCAAGCAGCGGCATCATCAAGATTGCCGCGATGAACCGGGGCAGGACCAGCGCCTCAATCGGCGAAACGCCAATCGTCCGCATCGCATCAATTTCTTCAGTGAGCTTCATCGTGCCGAGTTGTGCGGCAAAGGCTGAACCCGAGCGCCCCGCCACCATGATTGCCGTCATCAACACACCCAGTTCGCGCGTCGTGATCCGGCCGACCAGATTGACAGTGAGCGATTCGAGGCCGTAATCTTTGAGCTGCACCGCGCCTTGCTGGGCAATCACGATACCGATCAGGAAACTCATCAGGCCGATGATCGCGAGCGCGTTGACGCCGACCAATTCGAACCGGTGGATCACCGCGTTGAGACGCAGCCGTGACGGATGGAGGATGGTCCGCCCCACCGCGATCATGATCGCCCCGAAAAAGGACAACAGCCCGAGCAACGTGTGGAAAGTCGTCACCGTTGCCGCGCCGATTTCGCTCAGCACCCGGAAGAACGGGTTTTGCGGTTCAGGCCGCATCATCACCCGCTTGTCGGATGCTTGGACCTGCGACAGGAGGTGCATCGTATCGTCACTCGCCCCGATCACCGCTGCGTCGTGGCTACGCGCCAGCCGGTAAATCACCCAAGCGCCCACCGTATCAATCCGCTCGACCGCAGAAAGATCAATCTGCGTGGGCACCTGCGTTAGATTTTCCAGCCGCTTCGGCAAGTCGGCAAGTCGCGCGAGTGTGAGGCGGCCTGAAAAGCGCAAAACGCTTCCCTTTTCCCCGTGGTCCTCGACAAAATCAGCCATTGCAATCATCACCAGAAACACTGCTGCATTCTTCGCTTAACGGCAAGCTGTTATGGCACTACGGCGAAATGATGCTCAAGCTTGCGATTTACGATCTCGATAAGACGATTACGCGGCGCGCAACGTTTCTGCCGTTCCTGCGCTACGCCGTGCCACGCCTTGCGCCGTGGCGGGTGGTGCTGTTGCCGCTGATGCTCGGTCCGCTCACGGCCTATGGGTTCAAGCAGATTGACCGGGGGCGGTTGAAGGAACTCAACCTCCAGCTGATGCTGGGATCACGGATGAATGGCCCGCGATTGGCCGCAGTGGCACGCGGATTTGCTGGGCGGACACTGTCTGGCAACGTGTTGAGAGGCGCGCTGGATCAAATCGCGGCGGACAAAGCGGCAGGTGCACGCGTCGTGATCGCGAGCGCGTCCTGCGCATTCTATGTGGCCGAAATCGGGAAATTGCTCGGCATAAATGAGGTTATTGGCACGCGCCTTGTAAGTGCGGCGGGCGATATCCTCCCAAAGATCGTCGGAGAAAATTGCTACGGCCCCGCCAAATTACGGATGATTGAGGCTTGGCTCAGCGATCAAGGCATTACCCGCACCGACGTGCAAATCCGTTTCTACTCCGATCATGTGACTGACGCGCCGTGCCTGGAGTGGGCCGACGAAGCCTTCGCCACCAACGCTCACGCCCCGCTGCGCGTCCTCGCCACCGAGCGCGGCTGGGTCTGTTATGATTGGGTGGGGGCTTGAATTTGCCCTGGTCCTTTCGTCATTCCCGCGAACGCGGGAACCCATTCGCCATACTGAGCAAAAGCGATCAATCATGCCTAAAATAGCGTCACGAATAGGTTCCCGCCTGCGCGGGAATGACGAGGAGGGAGGCGCGTGGAAACTCACTTTGCCGTGCACCCGCGCGGAGGCGGAGCGGATTAATGAGGATGTGCCTGAACTTGCGTTGATTGATCC
>JBJOLA010000046.1:0-10254 GCA_046045815.1 Pseudomonadota bacterium | reverse complement strand
TGTCATGCTGCTGACGCATGCCAAATGGGGCGAGTTCACCACCCGCCCGATTCCGCCCGCGACATCAAGTGAGGTGGCACTGGGGCTGACACTCGAAAGCAAGGAGGCTGTTGACGTGATGAACCAGGCGGCGGCCACCCACGGCGGCGCCGCAGATATCAATCCGGTGCAGGATCATGGCTTCATGTATGGCCGCGACTTTGCTGATCCCGATGGCCATATTTGGGGGCCGATGTGGATGGACCCAGCGGCAGTTCCACCGGCCAACGCTTGAAAGGAGAAGAGCTATGGGCACATTGCAAGGCAGCTGGATTTGGTATGAGGTGATGACGCCAGACCCTGAAGGCGCAAAATCATTTTATGAAAAGGTGGTCGGCTGGACGATCACCACAGTCCATGAGGGCGACCCGGATTACGGCTTCATCACCAGCCCGGATGGCAGCATGACCGGCGGCGTTCTCCGGTTGACCAAAGAGATGATCGATCACGGCGCACGGCCGTGCTGGCTGGGCTATATTGGCGTGGACAATGTCGATGCGAGCCTGAAAGCCATCGAAGCGGCAGGCGGAAAAACACTGATGCCAGCGCGCGATATCGACATGGCCGGGCGCGTTGCCATGGTCGCCGATTGCTGCGGCGTGCCCTTTTACATCATGACGCCCACACCGCCACCAAGGGGAGGGGAAAGCACGGCCTTTTCCACAACGCTCCTTGGCCGCTGTAGCTGGAACGAATTGATGGCGGGGAATGCCGCCAACGCGGTCCAATTTTACACGTCCCAATTCGGCTGGGCCTTGCCAGAGCCGATGGACATGGGGCCGATGGGCAAATATCAGTTCGTCGAACATGACGGCGTGCAAATCGGTGCGATCATGCAAAAGATGCCGCAAATGCCAACGCCGGTTTGGAGCCACTATTTCCGCGTGCAAAGCATCGCCGTGGCGAAGGCCGCCATTGAAGCGAACGGCGGCCAAGTGATCAACGGCCCCATGCAAGTGCCCGGTGACGATTGGATCGTGCAGGGGATTGATCCACAGGGTGCGATGTTCAGCCTAGTTGGCCAGCAAGGATGACCCGCTTATTGAAGGAGAATATCAAGTGAAAACCCCCTGGCACCTTTGGGCCGTTGGCATCATCAGTCTGCTCTGGAACGCGATGGGCGGCGTTGATTACACGATGAGCCATTTGCACAACGCGGCTTATTTGGCGCAAATGTCGCCAGACCAGATTGCCTGGTTCGATGGGTTCCCGATCTGGGCGACAAGTTGTTGGGCGCTCGGGGTGTGGGGCGCGATGGCGGGGTCGATCTTGCTCCTGTTGCGCAATCGCCGCGCGGTTGTGGTGTTTGGCGTTTCTCTCATCGGTTTCATCGGCAGCCATATCTATCAATACACGAGCAATGCTCCGGCGGGTCTCAATACCGGGACCGCCACGTTATTCGCGGCCGTCCTCGCACTCGTGGCCGTTGGCTTGCTTTGGTATGCCGTGCGCATGCTGGCAAAGGGGGTGATCAAATGAACAAGGCGATCCTCTGCCTTTGGTATGAAGGCGATGCGGAAGCCGCCGCCAGCTTCTACGCCGCGACCTTCCCCGACAGCCACGTGGGCATGGTTCACCGTGCGCCGGGGGATTATCCTGACGGGAAACAGGGTGATGCTTTAACGGTCGCGTTCACGGTGCTCGGTTTCCCTTGTATTGGCCTGAATGGCGGGCCGCATTTCAAGCATAGCGAGGCTTTCTCGTTTCAGGTTTCAACCGACAGTCAGGAAGAAACTGACCGCTATTGGAACGCCATCGTCGGGAATGGCGGCGCGGAGAGCCAGTGCGGCTGGTGCAAGGATAAATGGGGTATCAGCTGGCAGATCACACCAAGGGCGCTGACCGACGCGATGATGGCGGGCGGAGACGCGGCCAAACGCGCCTTCACCGCGATGATGACGATGAAGAGGATTGATGTCGCGGCGATAGAGGCTGCAGTGCGGGGGGATTAGACTATGGGACGGACATTCGGGGCCATAGTGGCCGGGCTTTTGGCATTTGTGATCGTAGCGGTGACATGCTGGTTCGCCGCACACACAGGGTGGCCCGCTTATGCGGTAGTCGAGAAACAACGCGCTTTTACGCTCAACATGCAGATCACGCGCCTCGCCGTCGGCATGATCGCGACACTCGCGACGGGTGCAGTCGCGTCGTGGTTGGATCGTGGCGTGATGCGGACGGTGCTCATGACGGGGATCGCGCTACTGGTGATCTCCTTGGTGGACCATTACTACGTCTGGGATCAATATCCGGTCTGGTATCACTTGGTTTATCTTGGGTATCTGTTGCCACTGACGTTGCTAGGTGGGCAACTGGCGATCAAAAAGGCCGGTTGATTCATGCTCATCCTCTACGGCCACCCCTTCTCCTCCTACACGTGGAAGGCATTGATGTGCGCTTTATGAGAAGGATTTGTCGTTCGAATTCCGCAGCCTCGTTTCCGCCCAGCCACAACATTCCGAACAGCTTGCCGCTCTCTGGCCGCTGTGCAAATTCCCTGTGCTGAAGGATAGCGACGCGGTGTTGATCGAAAGCTCGATCATCATCGAACATCTTGATCTCCATCACCCCAGCCCGCGCCTGATCCCCGCTGATCCATCGGCGGCGCTTGATGTGCCGATTGGGTCCACCCGATCCCTGAGGAGTTGACCCGCCTCAATGCCTATCGTGCCCGCCTGCTTGCCCGGCCCTCCGTAGCTCGCTGTGTTGACGATGCGCGGCCTTACCGCGCGCTTTTCCCTCTCGGCGCGCCGGATCGGGATTGATTGGCAGGAGAAATAAGGCACTAGAACGGGTTGCTAACTTTTTTGCTTTGGTTTTCGTGATTCAAATGGCATCAAGCATCTCACGGGTTCGGTCGATTCGGTACAATGGTATTGTCGGTCTTACCCGGGGGTGTGTGTAAAATGAATATCATCGTAAATCAGAGTAAATTTGAACGCGGCCAGCACGCCGTGTCATCGGGAAATGGGGGCGGATTAGCCTATTTCAGCCATTTCATAAACAAGCCCGCTATCGGTCGTGAGGTAGAGAAAGCACTTAAGAGAACGAAATGTCGAACTGCATTTCTTCTTGCGATGGTTGGGGATGAAGAGCTTTTGCTGGCCGCAGCTGGCTTCACATTTTGGGACGCATTTGAATTGGAGCTGCCGACACCGACGCAGATACGCATGGCAGCGGAGCCGTTCGAATTTCCTGACATGGCAACGATGAAGGAGTTTGAAGCCGATGCCCTCGTGCATATCAGACCGGGTTGGCGCTACTGGGTAAATGCCCCGGTTCCATTTGATCAGGGAGCAGACAGTGATGCCTTTGTCTCACTGATTTGTCTCGATGTTGCTCCCCGGCTAGACAGGCCAGCGTCATTGCCCGCTCTTCGGCGCATTGCCAAGAACATTGGCGAGATTATGTCCCTCGTGACTGATGCCCTGCCCAAGACTGTTCCTGTTCGAGATTTTACGCAAAATCGCGAGCAAGCCTTGTTACGTGACTCCTCTCATGATTTGGGAGAACAGTTTGAGTCACGCCTTATCAATCAAAATCAAACCATTGGCTTACAATCCCCCGATCATCCGCTCGGGAAATTCCTGATCGATACGCTTATCAACAGACAGCGTTTGCGCAGCCGAAAAACCGTGCACTATTTGGCTTTGAGATGCTGGGCGAAGCCCATCAAACAATATCAGATCAATGCACTTCGCGCGCTCAAGGCAGCCCCGCCTCGCAGTTTCATTGAAGAAATCGCTCAGGAAATGGCGCTTGCGGTCAAGGCCGTGCACGGTCTTCCGACTGGGGCAATAGTTGTGCCGGTGCCGTGCGGACATTCAGGCCCAAACTGTTTCAGTACGAAGCTCGCGCGCGCCCTCGCCAAGCAGTTGGGCTTCGAATATCGCGAAGCGTTTGCGTGCCAGACGCTTGCAGGATCTTCCCATCCCAAGACAAATGTTCGTCGGCCAAAAATGAAACTCATCGAAGAAATTAGTGCGAACGTGATCTTGGTGGACGATGTGGCCACATCTGGCGCCCATTTAGAGGAAGCGGCGCGCCTGCTAAGTGCAACGTCACAATCCGTGTGGCCGGTCGTCTGGATCAGCGACTAGGGAGCGCCCAAATAATCCGCCTTGCCAATCTCCACGCCAGCGCCGCGCAGCATTGCGTAGAACATCGAGCTGTGGAAATGGACATTGCCCAGAATGAAGCCGAACAGGAAATCCTGACCGGTGAATTTCAGTTCGCCCTTGGGTGTCGGCAGTGTGATTTCCTTGCCTTCGCTCCCGTCAATCTGCTCCGCCGTCAGCGTGCCGAGGAAATCGATCACGGATTGGCAGCGCGCTTTCAGATCATCAAAACTGGCTTCGCTATCTTCATGCACGGGCGCTTCAACCCCGGCGAGGCGGCCAACGCCGCGCTTGGCAATATCGCACGCGATCCGCACCTGTGCGCTGAGGGGCAGCATGTCGGGCGTGATCCGCATGGAAAGATAATTGGCTTCATCGGTTCCCTTGGCGGCGGCGTGGGCCTTGCCTTTTTCGATCACGCCCTGAAGTGCTGTGAGGGCGCGGATAACGGGCGGGACGCTGGCTTGATACATCGACAAGGTCATATGATTTGCTCCTGAGTGGTGCTGCTCATGTGGCGAAGGCGGGGGACGCGCGCAAGTGCTGATATGCCTCCACCACCGCTTGCAATGCCTTTTCATGAGATCGGTCTCCGCCGTTGCGATCTGGGTGGAATTTGCGGACAAGCTCGGAATAGCGGGAACGCAGCGCTTTCAAGTCGGCATTCTCAGCCAAGCCGATTGCCTTAAGCGCGCGCCGATCCTCGACGCTGAGATGCCGCCCGTCAGGTCGCGCCTTGGGCATGGCCGCTTCCTGACGCGCCCGAAACCGCGCCGAGATCGCATCCAGTGGATCGTGAAAGTCAGCCCATTTCGGCGGGCTATCTACACTCGCCTGGGTAAAGGCCCGGGTCTCGGTCGCCCAACCCGCGAATGGCATCTGCGCGTCTTCGATTTGCTCGCGGCTCATCCCGTCAAAATAATTGTAACGGGTGTTGAATTCGCGGACGTGATCCAGGCACAGCCAGCGGTAAT
Source organism: Pseudomonadota bacterium (assembly GCA_046045815.1). Taxonomy (GTDB): domain Bacteria; phylum Pseudomonadota; class Alphaproteobacteria; order Sphingomonadales; family Sphingomonadaceae; genus Aquisediminimonas. Next base: position 5,123 of record JBJOLA010000046.1, on the reverse strand, counting down.
CGCCGGGGCCGTCAGAGGCATGTGCCCGGTATCCCGGCGCACGGAATTCTCCCGTTTCCATACATCCTGGATGCGCGCAAGGCTGGCGCGCCCCGCGCACGCGTCCGTGGAATCGGTCATGCTGCCTGTCGCCGCTCATCGAAACCCCTTGGCGAAAATCGCGGGATATGGAAAGACGCTGGCATGACAAAAGGCCCCAACCAAATCGAAATGGAAGCACTGCTCACCGCAGCCTTCGCGCCCACTATGCTCATCGTCACCAACGATAGCGCCAAACATAGCGGCCATAGTGGTGATGATGGATCAGGCGAATCGCACTTCACCGTGGAGATCGAAAGCGCTGTCTTTGTGGGCCAATCCCGGGTCAACCGTCAGCGGATGGTGAACAAGGCACTCGGCGATCTGCCCGGGCAGCGGGTTCACGCGCTGGCAATCAAAGCGCGCGCGCCGGGTGAGGGTTGAGGTGATCATCGTCGATGATAAGATGCAGTCGGGTTATAGCTACACGCTCAGTGCACCCTGTGGCGGGGATTTCGCGCCGGGTTTCGCGCCAGAGCTGACGCCTAAGGAAATGCTGTCGCTCGGCGTGTTTGGCGGCAAATATATGACCGATTGCGCCGCCGAGTTTCCGCAAGACTGGTTTGAAACCGCGAAACTATCGCCGCGAAGGGCGGACAAGCAACTCAACTATTTCGGCATATTTGCCAGCAAACCGCTTTCCCTCTGGCGCGATAAGGGCTGGATCCATCCCGATGATCCGCGTGGCTGGTTCCAATGGTATTGCCGCTATTTTCTGGGCCGGCGCATGGCCGATGATGCCCGCCAGATCGCCCGCTGGCGCGCCTTCTCTCGCCACGCGGCCCAAGTGCGCAAAAATTGCGAGCCGTGCGATCCCTTCTGCCGCCCCCGGCAACGGCAGGCGTTGTTGCAATGGGCCTATGACAGCAGGGTGATGTGATGTTGGGACCGAATTTGCGCACTGCCGCTTTGTCTTGCCTGTTGGCATCGTGCTTGACTTTTATTTAGTGTGGATACATTAAAGAGATGAAGATCGAATTTGATCCAGCAAAGAATGCGGCCAACGTAGCGGAGCATGGCCTCAATTTTCAGGACTTCAACGGATTCGACACGGTGCCGTTTGAAATTATTGATGATCGGTCCGACTATGGCGAGGTGCGTTTTCGCTCCTTTGGTCGGATTGATGGGATCGGGCATATGATCGTCTACACGGTGCGTGAAGAGCGCGTGCGCCTGATCAGCTTTCGGCGCAGTCATGGGAAGGAAATGCGACGCTATGAAAAATGAGAAAGTAGTGGTGTTCACTGACGACAACCCAGAATGGACTGAGGAGGATTTTGCCCGCGCGCGTCCTGCATCGGAATTCCATGACGCGGCCATTTTGCAACTCCTCGTCCGCCCGCGCGGCCGGCCCGCAATCGCCGAGGCTGCCCGCAAACAGGCCGTGAATATCCGGCTTGACCGTGAAGTGATCGACTATTTCAAATCCGATGGTCCGGGCTGGCAAACCCGGCTGAATGACTTTTTGGCAGCGCAGGTGAAGCGGGCAAATCCGCCGACTGGCACGTCCAGCAAATGAGATGCGCGGTTGCTGAACGACGGTGATCCAACGCCGCGTCCCCCTGTCCACCGGTGTGGAGCTTGACGTGTGGACGGCGGGTGACCCCACCCACCCACCGATCATCTTCCTGCACGGCTTTCCAGAATCACACCGGACGTGGCGGCATCAGATGGCGGCACTCAGCGCGACGCATTATTGCATTGCACCCGATCAGCGCGGCTATGCGCGTTCGTCGAAACCTGCCGACGTCAGCGATTATACCGTGCCCAAACTCATCGCGGATGTGTTTGCGCTCGCGGATGCGATGGGGATCGGTCGGTTCACCCTCGTCGGCCATGATTGGGGCGGGGCGATTGCCTGGGCGGTGGCGATCAAGGATCAAGCGCGGGTGAAACGGTTGATCGCCTGCAATGCGGCGCATCCCTATGTGTTCCAGCGCACCCTGATCTACGACCTGCCCCAGCGCGCCGCGTCGCAATATATCCGTGAATTCCGTGAGCGGGATATTGAGGGCGAAGTCGCGGCGAAAGGTGTCGAGTGGTTCTTCGGCGATCGTTTCGAAAACCGCCTGAGCGTTTCCGGCCTCACCGCAGAGGACCGCGCGGCCTATATTGACGAATGGAGCCAGCCCGGCGCGATTTCCGGGATGCTCAATTGGTACCGCGCGTCGCCAATGCAAGTGCCCGCGATGGACGCGCCGATTGCGACCACGCCGTTTCTCGAACGACCGTTCCCGAAGCTAAAGATCCCCGTACTCGTGGTCTGGGGGATGAAGGATGAAGCGCTCCACCCGTGCCAATTGGACGGATTGGAGAATCATATTGACGACCTAACTCTGATCCGCATTCCCAATGCAGGCCATTTCGTGCCATGGGAGGCCTCCGACGCCGTGAATGCGGCGATGTTGGGGTGGCTGGCTTAGAACGGCACGTCATCATCCAGATCGCTGTCGAATGCGCCGGGTGCGCTGCGACCGCCGCCCGAGCCACCGCCGCCTGAACTGCCGCCAAACGGATTGCCGCCGCCGCGATCTTCGTTGCCGTAGCCGCTGGACTGACCACCACCACCGCCTTGGCCTCCACCTTGCCCGCCGCCTTCGCGCCCGCCGAGCAGGGTCAATTCACCGCGAAAGCGCTGGAGCACGACTTCGGTGGTGTAGCGATCCGCCCCGCTTTGGTCCGTCCATTTGCGGGTCTGGAGCTGGCCCTCAACATAGACGCTGGAGCCTTTGCGCAGATATTGTTTTGCAACCCGTCCGAGATTTTCGTTGAAGATCACGATATTATGCCACTCGGTCTTCTCGCGCTTTTCGCCCGACGCCTTGTCGTTCCAATTTTCGGACGTGGCGATGGAGAAACTGACGACTTCGCCGCCATTGTTCATGGACCGTGCCTCAGGGTCCTTACCCAAATTGCCGATCAAAATGACTTTGTTGACGCTGCCTGCCACGTGACTCTCCTAAAACCCCAAATATGTCGCGATCCAGAAGGTCGCTCCCGCAGCCAGATAGGCCAGCGTAAATAAATATCCAACCATAAATAGCGGCCATTTCCAGCCATTGGTTTCGCGGCGGACCACGGCGATGGTCGAGATACATTGCGGTGCAAAGACGAACCAGGCGAGAAAGGCGAGCGCGGTCGGGATTGGCCAGCTATGTTTGAGCTTGTCGCCCAGCGATGTTGCCACCGCATCCTTGTCATTCGCGTCAACGGCATAGGTTGTGGCAAGCGCAGACACCGCCACTTCACGCGCCGCCATTGCCGGGATCAGCGCCAGCGCAATATCGCGGTTGAAACCGATGGGCTTGAGCACAACTGCCAGTCCGTTGGCCAGCCGCCCCGCCACTGAATAGTCGCTCTGCGATATGCCGCTCATCGGATCGGTGCGGGGGAAGTTGAGCGCCGCCCACAAGATGATCGTTGTCACCGCGATGATCGTGCCGGCGCGCTTCAGGAAGATTTTTGCGCGTTGCCACAGGCCAATTCGCAGGTCTCGCAAGTGGGGCCACTGATATTTGGGCATCTCCATAAGGAAGCCCGCGCCACCGCCTTTGGTCACCGTGTGCCGAAGCAGCAAGGCGGCGAACAGCGCGCCAACGATCCCGGTGACATAGAGGCCAAACAGCACCAGCCCCTGCAAACCAATGCCCGGGCCAACCTTGATCGCAGGAATGAACGCCCCGATGATCACGGTGTACACCGGCAGCCGCGCTGAACAGGTCATCAGTGGGGCGATCAGGATGGTTGTCAGCCTGTCCTTTGGCTCCTCAATTGTCCGCGTCGCCATAATGCCGGGGACCGCGCATGCGAAAGAGGACAGCAGCGGAATGAACGCCCGGCCAGAAAGGCCTACACCCGCCATCAGCCGGTCCATCAGGAAGGCCGCGCGGACCATGTAACCGGTCATCTCCAGTGCAAGGATGAACGCGAACAAGATCAGGATTTGCGGCAGAAAAACGAGTACGGCACCGACGCCCTTGATCAGGCCATCCACGAGCGCAGACCGGAAGATATTGTCCGGCAACAACTGCGTCACCCACGCGCCCAGCCCGTCGACGCCGCCTTGAATGATGTCCACCGGCACCTTTGCCCAAGCGAACACCGCCTGAAAAATGATGAACAACATTACCGCGAGGATCAGCGGGCCGATGGCGGGGTGAAGTACGACCGAATCGATAATTTGCGTCCAGCGCCGGGTGGGATGTTCCGAAAGGATCGCCGCCTTGGCAAGGCGCTTCGCCTTGGCGCGCCGCACTGCTGGATCAAGCCGATGCAGAGGTTCGGTCTTGACCTTATTGTCAACCAGATCGGCCACGGCTGCGGTCAATTCGGCGATCCCGCGTTTGCGCACCGCGACCGTCGGGATCACCGGCACACCCAGTTCTCGCGACAACACTTCCGGATCGAGCGTCAAACCGTCGCGTGCCGCCAGATCCACCATATTGAGCGCCACCACTGAAGGCAGGCCGAGCGTCAAAAGCTCCAGCGTGAAGCGCAGGTGATTTTCCAGGTTCGCCGCATCCACCACGATGATCAGCGCAGAAGGTTGGCGCTCTCCTTCTTGCGCGCCGACCAGCACTTTCTTGGTAACCGCTTCATCCGGGCTGCCAGGGTCAAGGCTATAGGTGCCAGGCAGATCAACCAGCTCGACCGGGCGGCCATCGGGAAGCACCGCGCGGCCGGCGTGGCGCTCGACAGTAACACCGGGATAATTACCAACTTTCTGGTGTGCGCCGGTCAGCGCATTGAACAGGGCCGATTTTCCCGCATTGGGGTTTCCGGCAAGCGCGATCAGCGGGGAAGCGTTCACGGCGTCTGCGTCACCGTGATCGCGGCGGCATGCGATTTGCGGATCGCCACCGTCATCCGCCCGATCCGGCAGGCGATGGGATCACGGGTGAACCAGCCCCCGCCGTGGATCAACTCGATTTCTTCACCCGTCGCAAATCCAAGCTCACGCATCCGTCGCCCCTCGCGCACATCCAATTGTGCCCAATCAATCGCCGTAATCGTCGCGCTCTGGTGAAGGGGAAGCTGGTCAAGAT
>JBJOLA010000281.1:0-4470 GCA_046045815.1 Pseudomonadota bacterium | reverse complement strand
GGCTTTGCGCCGACTATTGATTGGCCGGTTGTCGACGAAAATGCCGGGGCCTTCCTCTGCTATACATCCGGCACAACGGGCGATCCCAAGGGGGTGCTCTATTCGCACCGCTCGGTTGTCCTCCACGGGCTCGCGGCCGGACTATCAGGAGCGCTGGGGTTTTCTGCGTTTGACGTGATCATGCCGTGTCAGTCACTCTACCACGCGACCGCGTGGGGGCTGCCATTTGCCGGGGCGATAAATGGGGCCAAGTTCGTGCTGCCTTGTGACAAATTTGACGGTGCCAGCCTGCAGGCGCTGATCAGAAACGAAGGCGTTACTTTTTCAGGCGGTGTGCCAACGATCTGGACGCTATATCTCGATCACCTCGCTCGGACGGGTGAAGATACGGGCACGCTCGCACGCGTTGTCATCGGCGGATCTGCCGTGCCGCGCGCGATGGCCGAAACGTTCCAGACGAAATACGGTGTGACGGTTCAGCAGATTTGGGGGATGACGGAAACCTCCCCACTGGGCGTTCTTGCGACCCCTACCCCGCAAATTGCCGCGCTGGGCGCCGACGAGATGAACGAGATCATCTGGACGCGGCAAGGGCGGCTGCAGTTCGGCATCGAACTCAAAATCATTGACGAAGACGGCAACCCGCTTCCCCATGACGGCGAAAGCGCAGGTGCGCTGTTGGTGCGCGGTCCCTGGGTGGTCGAACGCTATTTCCGCAGTGATGAAAGCGCGTGCGACGCCGAGGGCTGGTTCGATACCGGTGACATCTCAACCATCGACGCCAATGGCTTCATGCGCATCACGGATCGCAAAAAGGACGTTATCAAATCTGGCGGCGAATGGATCAGTTCAATCGACATCGAAAATGTTGCCGTCGCCTGCCCCGGCGTGAAAGTCGCTGCGGTCGCAGGGGTGTTCCACCCCAAATGGGAGGAGCGACCGATCCTTATCATCGAGCTGCTTGAAGATGCCGTGTTGACCGACACTGACATCGCAGCATGGCTCGCGCCGCGCATCGTCAAATGGTGGATGCCTGACCGGATCATCTTCGACACCGTCCCGCTCACTGCAACCGGGAAGATCGATAAAAAGGTGATCCGCACCAAATATGAAAATATATTGAGACCGGCCGAGTAGCGTTTTCAGGCCACGTCAATTGCTTCGTGATCCGCCATGGCTTGCCCGATGCGCTCGATAAAGACCATTGCCGTTGCCGCAGGCTGCATATTTGGGAATGCAGGGTCCGGTTTCAGTGTCAGCGTCCAAAACGCGAAAGCGCTGGGCAGCGACAGCCGGTAGGCGCGCATGGCATCGTCCATCGTCACACGCGGGCCACCTTCGGACACCAATCTGTCCAGATAATAAGCGATCAAATCGCCCTCCCAGGCGCGTCGATCCGCAATCGTGAGCGCGGTTGTCAGCATATAGGCGAGGTCACGCGACCAATGCCCGCGGTGGGTGACGCCCCAATCACCGAGCCCGATTGTGCCGTCAGTGCACTGGTACCAGTTCTTGAGGTGAACATCGCCGTGGCACAAAGTCAGCGGCAGTTCGCGAAGCCGTTCGAGGGAGAGCAATGTCGCAGGCCATAACTCTTCTCGCCGCGCATAAAGTTCAGGGGGCAAAATGTCTTCCGCAGCGTCGACCCCCGCAGCGCAGGATTCCTCCAGATGGAATGTCGCGAGATTGTGGAAGCGTTGATACCAGGTCGGCAGCACCGCGAGCGCGGTTGAAAGTTCAGGAGCCTCGAAAAAACGGCCATGCAAGCGGGCCAATATGTCCATCTGCGCGCGGGCAAAGCCTTGATCGACTTTGGTTTCCTCATTGCAGAATGTGGCGCTCTGTCCAAAATCCTCGAAGATAATGATCGACGCAAAACTGACAGGGTCATAATTGGCGAGAAGCGGGCGCGGTGCTTCGATATCGAGCAAATGACGCGCCCGGTTCTGGAACGTCACTTCGCAGAGGACGCCGCCCGAATGGCCGAGCATCTGGCGGTTCGCGAGACCGAAGGTTGCCTTGCAGAATATACTGTTTGGCAACTCAGAGGCGCTGCCTGCTGCGTTATACTCCACAAAGATGCGGCGGCGATTGTTGGTGCCGTCATCCGGCGCATCAAGGCGGTGCCCCGTAACCAGCGCGCCGGGCGTATCGCGGCACAAGACCGCCGTGAGCCATTCATCGCTGATTGCCTCATAAGATCGCGGGATATCATCCCGGGTTCTAGCGATCGGCGGCGATGCCTGTTCAGCGGCAAACGCGGCGTTGATCTGATCGGCGAGGGTCTGGCTCATATCGATCAGCTTCAGCCGAACTGACCAACGAATGATTTTGCGAAGTCAAAATAGTCCTTATTCCAGCTAAACTCGCACCAGCCCATTCCGGGCTTTCCATCGAATATGATCGTGGCCCCGCCCGTGTTGATATAGGTTTTGGGATCGAGATCGACCTGGGTGATGGCAAATAAAGTATAGTCAACGTTCGAAACGCGGCCATCGCTGTCGGTTACTTTCATCTGAAACGTTTTCTGCATCATATGATCATCGTAGGTGAAATCATATTCCACGTTGGCAAGGTGTCGCATCACGCCATCCCGGAACAGAAAGCCGCGAAGCTCGGTTCGGCCGAAGCATTGCATCTCAAAAAAGTGAATCGAGCTGTCACCCGTTGTCGCATGGATCCATTTATAATGCTGGTTCAACCCCCAAATGCGTGGCCCCCAGCTGTGATCGCGGACGAGATGACCTTCGTGATGAAATTTTTTGCCGTCCACCTCGATGTCGGCAATCAGGCGTCCGTGCTGCTCGGTTCGGTTGTCCCCGAAAAACGGCGGATTGCCTTTGGCGTGCATGCTGAAGGGATAGGCCGGATGGGTCGCCTCAAACTGCCCGGTGAACTTGATCCTGTCGCCATTCCAAGCGAGATCAACGCGCTTGTAGGGCTCTTTCACGGCCATTGTCAGCGGGCCGAATTGGAGATTGTCAAACCCCATATCATCGGGGATCATGCCGTCTACTTCTTCGGAAACAATTTCAGGAAGGCCGGGGCCGAACAGGCGCGCGCGGGCCTTGATCTCACCCGTCCCGAGAATGGCCGGATAGATAAACCCGGCAATTCCCTGTTCGGGAAACATCAACATATGCGCCAGCGATTCACGACCGTCTTGAGCCATTTTGTGCCGATACGCATGTTCAATCGGAAATTCTGAGAAGTTCTGGTTCAATTCTGGCACGTCATTATCCTCTTGATCGTCCCGGGGTTATCCTGCTGCGCATAGGGCCGCAAGGGTGGGGAGTTCGGCGGGGTTGGGGTCGAAACCCGCGTCCACGAACCAGACGCGCTCACGCCGGTTTTGCCGGATGGAGAAAGCGAGGACAGCGGCATGAACATGAGCACGCCAGCCCGGTTCGCCGTCGTCCGCAACAGCTTTGGTCAGGGTGGCGATGCCGCCTGCAAGTGCCAGATAGTCTGTATGGGGATCGTCCGCGCCCTTCTCAGCCAAAAGCGCCGTAAGCGCTTTCGCCGCTGACAGACTGTGTGGCCCACCAGCAGCACCTTGCACGAGCGAAGCGGCGGCGGTGCGTGCATCGTCGCGGCATAGCTGGTGGTAGCGATCCGCATAGGGCAGTTGATTCAGCAGCATTGTGAGCTGTGCGAGGATGAGGCCAGATTGCTCGACCGCGAGCGCTTCGCCGGGGTTGATGGCCGGGATGATGGCGTCGCGCAGGCCGTGGAGCACGCTTGTCAGCCGCACTTCGATGCTCGGGGTCATGCGGCGTCTCCTTCGAGCAAGTTGCACAAATGGGCCGACAATCCGACATGGCACGCGGCGAGGAAGCCCAAGAAGGCGCTCTGATGATTGGTTCCGTCACGCGCCGCACGCACCCCTGAGGCGAAGTTCATAAGCGATAGTTTGAAGCTGGTAAGCACCTGATACCATAGCAGCACTTTCGGATCGATCACGCGCCCGGAACGTTGGGCATAGCCATCAAGATAGGCATTCCCCAGCATCATTGACGCAACGAGCGGCTTCCCTTGAGCATCCCGGCTGCAAAACAGCGGCTCAAGCGCATAGGCGACATCCTCATGAAAATCCCCGATATGCGCGAGCTCCCAGTCAAGAACGGCGGTCATCTCCAGCGTATCTTCGTCGAACATGAAGTTGCCGAGGCGGTAGTCACCGTGGAGCAGCACCGGCTCTGCGCACACCGGCGCATGTTCACGCAGCCAGCACGCGGTGTAGGCTAGAAGCGGCGATGGATCGACCTCGTCGTCCTCCAACACCCGCTCCCAGAAATTGAGTTGCCACAGCGCGGCTTGAGTGGTGCCGGCCTCAGGCACAGCATAGGTCGAGAGGTCTGCCCCCGCGAAATCAAAACCGTGGATGGCAACCAGATTATCCAGATATTGCGGCATGAGCACGGACGAGGCGCGCTCACCGATCACGATGCCCACACCGGAGGGGCCGGA
>JBJOLA010000355.1:0-3199 GCA_046045815.1 Pseudomonadota bacterium | reverse complement strand
GCCCCGCAGCGATGCACCGGGCACGCGCAGAACTAACCGTCGGCAATATCCGCCGGGCTGACTTGCCCTTTCTGGTCTCTGTGGATGTCGAGGATTTGAACCTGCTCGGCATGAATTTCCTCTCGACGCTGAAAAGCTGGCGGGTCGAGGGCAATGATATGGTGTTTGAGCCTTAAAGAGCCGCCACTGCCGTCATGACGTCACGACCATCGCTGCCGAGCGCGGCGAGGGTGATCTTTTCGTCGTCAACCTTGCCAACTAAGTGCAATACCTCCCCGCAAATGGCGGGAGACACTCCCCGGAACGCAAAGCTCTTGAGCCGATTATATCCCAATTCCCGCGCCGCAAGATCGAGCAGCAGCGTCGCCGTCAGCGGCCCGTGGACGACCAGCCCGCGATAGCCTTCTTCGGCCTCGGCGTAGGGGCGATCATAGTGAATGCGGTGGGTGTTGAAGGTGATCGCGGAGAAGCGAAACAGCAAGGCTTCCGAAGGCGTGATCGCGCGGTGCCACTGCCAGCTCTCAAATGTAGGTGTGCCGGTGCCGATTTGTGCGGGCGGCGCTGTCGAGGCGGCGCGGTACACGAGAGTCTGCCGCTCGTTGACTGCAAGCTGCCCTCCGGCGTGGGTCTGATGATCGACGTTGACGAACACCAGCGTCCCAGAACCTCCGGTCTTTTCCTCAATCGTGGCAATCGTGGAGACACGCTTGATCGCGTCGCCTAGCTGGATGGGCGCATGGAACTCCAGCGCGCTCGACGCCCACATCCGCCGGGGCAGGGGGACGGGGGGCAGAAAACCACCGCGCTTTGGGTGGCCATCGATGTCGAGCGATGCCGTCGCGGCTTCGGGCAGGCACAACGCAAAGTGGATTGCTTGCGGCGCGATGATGCCGGTTTCGTCGCTGTCGATGGTCGCCCGGAAGCGGTTCAGCATCGCGGGCGTCAGCAAATCGTCCTGCGTTTGGCTTTTGCCCACCCAAGCGTCCCACGTGGCCATCTCAGTAGCTCCGGGGCAGACCGAGAACATGTTCGGCAATATAGGACAGGATCATGTTCGTGGAAATTGGCGCGACCTGGTAAAGCCTTGTTTCGCGGAATTTGCGTTCAATGTCATATTCTGCCGCAAAGCCGAAGCCGCCGTGGGTCTGGACGCACGCCTCCCCGGCGGCCCAGCTTGCCTCAGCTGCAAGCATTTTTGACATATTGGCTTCCTCGCCGCAATTCTCGCCCGCCTCATATTTACGCAGGCCTTCATGCACGAGGAGTTCCGCCGCCCGGGTCTGCGCATAAGCCCGGGCAATCGGAAATTGTACGCCCTGGTTCTGGCCAATCGGTCTGTTGAACAGCACGCGTTCCTTGGCATAGGTCGTGGCTTTCTCAATGAACCATTTCGCGTCCCCCACACACTCGGCGGCGATCAGCAGGCGTTCCGCGTTCATGCCGGAGAGGATGTAGCGGAAACCCTGGCCTTCTTCGCCGATGAGATTGGTTGCGGGCACGCGCATATTGTCAAAGAAAACCTCGGTCGTGGCGTGGTTCATCATCGTTTCAATCGGGCGAATCGTCAGGCCGTTGCCGAGCGCGGCCTTCATATCGACGAGGAACACCGAAAGGCCGTCGGTGCGCTTAACCGCTTCCTCACGTGGTGTGGTGCGGGCGAGGAGCAGCATCAGGTCTGAATGTTCGGCCCGGCTTGTCCAAAGCTTCTGCCCGTTGATAATATAATCATCTCCGTCACGCTTGGCGGTTGTTTTGAGGCTCAGCGTATCGGTGCCGCTGGTCGGCTCTGTGACGCCAAAGGCTTGCAAGCGTAGCTCTCCCGTCGCGATTTTAGGGAGGTAGGCCGCCTTCTGCGCATCAGAGCCGTGGCGTAGCAATGTCCCCATGATATACATTTGCGCATGACAAGCGCCGCCATTGCAGCCCTGCGCCTGAATTTCCTCCAGGATTGCGGCGGCGGCGGAGATTGGCAGGCCCGCGCCGCCATATTCTTCGGGGATGAGGGCGGCGAGATAGCCCGCTTCACCAAGAGCGGTCACAAATTCTGTGGGGTAGGCGCGATCTTTGTCCTTCTTGCGCCAATACTCCCCGGGATATTGTTGACAGAGTTTGGCGACTTCGCTGCGTATGTCGCTGTAGTCATGCGTCATGCGGCGAACTCCCGCAGCATATTCTTGGCGATGGCGAGCTGCAATATTTGGGTCGTCCCTTCGTAAATCCGGTAGATGCGACTATCGCGGAAGAAGCGTTCGGCTTCATATTCGGCGAGATAGCCTGCGCCGCCGTGGATCTGGACACAGCGATCTGCGACTCGCCCGCACATCTCGGAGGCGAACACCTTGGCAGCGGCAGCTTTGCGGAGGACTTGTTCGCCCGCATCAGCGCGGCGACAGGCGTCTGAGATCATGCATTCAGCGGCGTAAATCTCAATGTCGCTTTCGGCGAGCATCTGCTGGATCAGCTGAAAGTTTGCAATCGGTTCACCAAAAGCCTTGCGTTCGCTTGCATAACGCATTGCGGTATCAAGAATGCGTCGAGCATAGCCCGCGCTCGCCGCTGCCACTGATAGACGCCCGTTGTCGAGGCTTTGCATCGCCGTTCGAAATCCTTGACCCTCTTCTCCGCCGAGAAGCGCATCACCCGACACATGAACATCCTCCATGATGATATCAGCGATATGTGACCCGGCCTGTCCCATTTTCTTGTCCGATTTGCCGATACTAATCCCAGGCGTATCCATCGGCACTAAAAAGGCAGACACGTGGGCGTTCTTGGGAAGGGCTTCCTTGCTTGTTCGTGCCATGATGAGCGCAACCTTCGCAAATGGTGCGTTGGTGATGTAGCGCTTGGTGCCGTTCAACACATAGCCGTTGCCGCTGCGGACGGCGGTCGTCTGCATCGCCGCGCTGTCTGACCCGCTCCCGGGCTCGGTGAGGCCAAAGGAGGCAATCTCTCCGGATGCCAAACGGGGCAACCAATGCGCCTTCTGCTCCGGGGTTCCGCTTTTTAGGATTGCAGAACAAGTCATGCCGATGTTGATCGACGTGATCGAGCGGAAGCACGGCATTGCGTAGGAAAGTTGCCGGATCGTCTCAATATATTGGCTGACATTCATGCCGGCGCCACCATATTCTTCGGGCATCGTGATCCCGAACAGACCCATCTCCCGCAACTCAGACAAGATATCGTCCGGGATCAT
>JBJOLA010000273.1:0-3912 GCA_046045815.1 Pseudomonadota bacterium | reverse complement strand
TGCAATCCGCGGGAGATGACGCTGCTTTGCCCAACGGCCGTTCCCGTCCATAATAATCGCGACGTGGCGGGGAATTCGGCCCTGCCCTGCCCCAATCTTCTGAGCAAGTGCAGCGTTCACTTGCCGAGGATTTCCTTTTCCTTGGATGCCAGCGCGGCATCAATGTCGCTCACGGTAGCGTCCGTAAGCTTTTGAACTTCGGTTTCCAAGCGCTTGCGATCATCCTCGCTGATGTCCTTCTTTTTCTCGTCCGTTTTGAGCGCGTCCATCCCGTCACGTCGCACGTTGCGCGCTGCGATCTTTGCATTCTCGGCATAGTTGTGCGCCAGTTTGACGAGTTCCTTGCGGCGCTCTTCGGTCATGTCCGGGATCGGCAATCGAATGTTTTGGCCATCAGTGATCGGGTTAATGCCAAGACTTGCATTACGGATCGCCTTTTCGACCGGCGTCACGTTCGACTTATCCCAGACTTGCACCGATAGCATCCGTGGTTCGGGTGCCGATACTGTCGCCACCTGGTTCAGTGGCATGTGCGATCCGTACACCTCGACTGTGATGGGGTCGAGCAATCCGGTGTTGGCGCGCCCGGTGCGTAGTCCGCCAAGATCGCTTTTGAGCGACTCAGTGGCTCCTGCCATTCGCCGCTCAAGATCAGATTTGTTATAGGCTGGCATGATCAATTCCCCTCAGTCTGCACGATCGTTGAAACGCCTTCTCCCGCCAGAACCCGGGCAAGATTGCCGGGCTCGCGGATTGAGAAAATCACAATTGGAATATCATTGTCACGGCACAGAGCGATCGCGCTGGCGTCCATTACCTTCAAATCTTCTGCAAGAACGGTGCTGTAAGATACTGTTTCATAACGCTTTGCAGTAGGCACCTTTTTGGGATCAGCATCATATACGCCGTCAACCGAGGTGCCCTTGAAGAGTGCATCACAATTCATCTCGGCGGCTCTCAGCGCCGCGCCTGAATCAGTGGTGAAATAAGGGCTGCCAACGCCGGCTGCGAAGATGACGACGCGACCTTTTTCAAGGTGCCGTTCAGCGCGGCGGCGGATCACCGGTTCGCAAACGGCGTCCATCTGGATCGCCGATTGCACACGCGTATCAACACCGAGCTGTTCAAGCGCATTCTGCATCGCAAGGGCATTCATCACGGTCGCGAGCATGCCCATATAGTCGGCCTGAGCGCGGTCCATCCCCTTCGCAGCACCAGCCATGCCGCGAAAAATATTTCCGCCACCAATGACGAGGCAGATTTGGTATCCTGCCTCTTTGGCGGCTTTTACTTCACCCGCCATGCGGGCGACGGTTTCTGGATCAATGCCAAAGCCCTGATCACCCATAAGCACTTCGCCCGAAAGCTTCAGCAATATACGTTTGAAGCGGGGCGTTGGCATAGGGATTACTCTCGGTCAGGCGTGACAGACTTTACAGCGTGGCGCGCACCCTAATGCGGACGCGCGCCAATGCCAAGCAAGCGTTAGACGCCAGCGGCTGCCGCAACTTCTGCTGCAAAATCGCTCTCAACTTTCTCAATGCCTTCGCCCAATTGGAAACGGACATAATCGCTGAGCGTGATCGGCGAGCCAGCTTCCTTGGCCGCCTTGGCGATCACGTCCGAGATTTTGGTTTTGCCGTCCATCACGAAAAGCTGATGAATCAGCGCGTTTTCTTTCATGAATTTGGCAACGGCACCGTCGACCATCTTGGCGACAACGTCATCAGGCTTGCCGGACTCAGCAGCCTTTTCGGTGGCAATCGCGCGCTCACGCTCGACAGTTTCAGCAGGGATACCGCTTTCATCAAGCGCCAACGGAAAGGCCGCCGCGACGTGCATCGCCAGCTGCTTGCCCAATGTTTCAAGAGTTTCTGCAGGAGCCGCGCTCTCAAGTGCCACAAGAACACCGATCTTGCCGAGCCCCGGAGCGGCCGCATTGTGAACGTAAGAAACAACTGTACCTTCGCTCACTGTCAAGCGGCGCGCGCGGCGTAGCGTTTGATTCTCGCCAATTGTCGCAATGTTTGACGTCAAGACGTCGGCTACAGTCCCGCCGGTCGGGTAAGGTGCCGCTGCGAGTGCTTCCACATCATCGCCAGTCTCATGCGCGATATCAGTTACGCTGCGGACGAAGTCCTGGAACTTTTCATTCTTGGCGACGAAATCGGTTTCGCTGTTGACCTCAACGGCGGTGCCGCTTTTGCCCTTCACCGAAACGCCAACGAGGCCTTCTGCGGCTGTGCGACTTGATTTTTTCGATGCCGTTGCCAGACCTTTGGCGCGCAGCCAATCGACAGCAGCGTTCATGTCGCCGCCGGTTTCGGTGAGTGCCTTCTTGCAATCCATCATGCCAGCGCCGCTGGATTCGCGCAGTGATTTGACTGCTGCTGCTGTAATCTCCGCCATGTCGAGATCCTTTTCGTTTGAATTTAGATATGTTGACGGGGCGGGCACTCTCCGCACCCTGCCCCGCCAGTGTTACAGTTTGAAGGGGCTATTCGCTGACTTCAGCTGCAGGTGCTTCGTCAACAACGGGTGCGGCTTCTGCAACGACCGCTACTTCTGCCACTGCTTCGACAACAGGCGCTGCTTCAACAACGGGTTCAGCGATAGCGGCTTCCGCTGGTGGAGCATCCATCGCACCGATATCAACGCCGCGCGCGGCCTGATTCTGTTGGCCACCGCGCGTTGCTGCTGCTGCAATGGCTTCGCAGTAAAGGCGAAGCGCACGGCTTGCGTCATCGTTTGCGGGAACCGGGAACGCGATGCCGTCCGGCGATACGTTCGAATCGAGGATCGCAACTACAGGAATGCCGAGGACGTTTGCTTCCTTGATGGCGAGTTCTTCCTTGTTGGCGTCGATCACGAAGATCACGTCAGGAATGCCGCCCATATCGCGGATACCGCCGAGCGAAAGCTCAAACTTATCGCGTTGGCGAGTCAGCTGGAGAACTTCCTTCTTGGTGAGGCCGGTGGTGTCACCCGCCAGCTGCTCTTCCATCGCCTTGAACTTCTTGATCGAGCCCGAGATGGTTTTCCAGTTGGTGAGCATGCCGCCCAGCCAACGGTGGTTGACATAGTGCTGACCAGAAGCGCGCGCAGCATCCGCAATCGGGCCTTGGGCCTGACGCTTGGTGCCAACAAACAGCACTTTGCCGCCACGCGCAGCCGTCTGCGACACAAAGTCGAGCGCACGCGCGAACAAGGGAACGGTTTGCGAAAGATCAAGAATGTGAACGCCGTTGCGATCACCAAAGATGTAAGGTTTCATCTTGGGGTTCCACCGATGTGTCTGGTGGCCAAAATGTGCGCCAGCTTCCAACAGCTGATGCATGGTGACAGTAGGTGCCGCCATGGGGATAGTCTCCTTCCGGTTAGTCCACTGAGAGGCGAGAATGAGGAAACCTCACACCGGGTTATGTGCCTCCCATGCGGGATTGAGCGCGTGCCCTTAACGGCGGTCCGCTGGAAACGCAAGTGGGAGGGTTTTGATCGGGCTGCCTATGCCCTCAATTGCGCAGCAAGCTGCGGCACTTCGGCCATAGAACGCAGAACATCGTTCAGATGCGTACATCCCAAAATGCCCGGCAGTGTGTCCAACACCTTCGTGCGCAAATCAGAGAGGGGTGCGCCCAGCATCCGCTGTGCATGGGCGACAGCGCCAGGGCATTCTTGAAACGGCAGAATCCGCGCGTCAACTTTGAGATCAGCGAGCGCACCTGCATTGGTTCGGGCACTCACCTGATATTCGTGGATAGCCATCCGTTCATCGCCGTCCGGCTGCGTCCCGCTGTCCTGAAAGCCGACGTCAATTGCAAGCGCGTCGCCGTCAGCCCAAACATCAATCCGGCGCGCGCGGCGCATGCCGACGCCGTCCTGGTTGGGGAGCGTGTGCCACCCGTCCGGGTC
>JBJOLA010000270.1:0-11881 GCA_046045815.1 Pseudomonadota bacterium | reverse complement strand
CCGCAACATGGCAGGAGACGCAGTTCGTCGTGATGCCGGTGTGATCAAAGGCTGCGCCCAGGAAGCTCACCGTCGATTTATGGCAGGTTTCGCAAGCCGCCGTCGTCGCGACGTGGGTTGCGCTCTTGGCAAGGCCTGAGCCGCCCGGAGTATGACACTGCACGCAGTTGGCGGTGATGCCGCTGTGGTTCATTACAGCGCCCGTAAAGCTGGTGAAGTTTTTATGGCAGAGCTCGCACGATTGTGCGGTGGGCAAGTGGGTCGATGTTTTGGGCAGACCCTTGCCACCAGAAACATGGCACGAGATACAGTTGGTGGTGATGCCGCTGTGGTTCATGACAGCGCCGGTGAAGGTCGTGAATGACTTGTGGCACAGCTCGCAGGATTGCGTCGTCGCGATGTGCGTTGTCGTTTTGGGCAAGCCCGAGCCACCCGACACATGGCATGAGATACAATTGGTGGTGATACCGGTGTGGTTCATCGCGCCGCCAACGAAGGTGGTGGTCGATTTATGGCAGGTTTCGCAAGATTGGGTCGTCGCGATATGCGTCGCTGACTTGCCCTTGGCAGTCGAGCCATTGTGGCAGCTTGCGCACCCGCTGGTGATGCCCGCATGATTCATGATTGCACCAACGAAGGTGGTCGTCGACTTGTGGCAGGTCTCGCACGGCTGCGACGTCACGATATGGGTTGCGGTTTTGCCTTTGGCCGTCGTCCCATTGTGACATGTGCCGCAGCCGCTGGTGATGCCGGTATGATCCATCGTGGCACCGACGAATGTTGTCGTCGACTTGTGGCAGGTTTCGCAGGGCTGGGTTGTGACGACGTGTGTCGCCGTCTTGCCTTTGGCCGTCGTTCCGTTGTGGCAGCTGGCGCATCCGCTTGTAATGCCGACGTGGTTCATCGTTGCGCCAACAAAGCTGGTTGTCGATTTGTGGCACGTCTCGCAAGGCTGCGTTGTCAGGATGTGAGTCGCACCTTTGCCGGTCGCGGAGGTGCCGTTGTGGCAAGTCGCGCAGCCGGATGTGATGCCCGCATGGTTCATCAAAGTGCCAACAAATGTCGAATTTGACTTGTGGCAGGTCTCGCAAGGCTGTGTCGTCGGGATGTGCGTCGCGCTCTTGCCTTTCGCGGCGGTGCCATTGTGGCAGCTCGCGCAGCCGCTGACGATGCCCGTATGGTTGAACATGGTGCCGACAAATGTCGTCGTTGACTTATGGCAGGTTTCACAGGGCTGGGATGTAACGACGTGCGTCGCGGATTTACCCTTCGCCATCGTCCCATTGTGGCAAGTTGCGCAGCCCGCCGTGATGCCGGCGTGGTTCATTGTGGCACCGACAAAAGTCGTGGTGGATTTGTGGCAAGTTTCGCATGCCTGAGACGTCGGAATGTGGGTGGCCGTTTTGCCCTTGGCTGCCGTCCCATTGTGGCAGGCCGCACAACCCGTGGTGATGCCGGTATGGTTCATCGTCGCACCGACAAACGATGTCGTCGATTTGTGACAGGCTTCGCAGGATTGCGTCGTCGCGATGTGGTTTGCGGTTTTGCCCTTGGCAGCCGTTCCATTGTGACAGCTGGCGCAGCCGCTGGTGATGCCGGTGTGATTCATCGTGCCGCCAACAAAGGTGGTTGTTGACTTATGGCAGGTCTCGCAGGGTTGTGATGTCGCGATGTGGGTGGCTGACTTACCCTTGGCGGTCGTGCCGTTGTGGCAGCTGGCGCAACCGCTCGTGATACCTGTGTGATTCATGACGGCGCCGGTGAACGTCGTCGTCGACTTGTGGCAGGTCTCGCAAGCCAGTGTCGTCACAATGTGGGTCGCCGTTTTGCCCTTGGCCGTTGTTCCGTTGTGGCAAGAGGCGCAGCCGCTGGTGATGCCGGTGTGATCCATTGCCGCGCCGACAAAGCTGGTGTTCGATTTGTGACAGGTTTCGCAGGGCTGCGATGTCACGATGTGATTTGCGCTCTTCCCTTTGGCCGCCGTGCCGTTGTGACAGCTGGCGCAACCGCTAGTGATGCCGGCATGATTCATCGTCGCGCCGACGAAGCTCGTGTTTGATTTATGGCACGTTTCGCAAGGCTGCGACGTGACGATGTGCGTGGCGCTCTTGCCTTTGGCCGCGGTGCCATTGTGACAATTGGCGCATCCGCTGGTGATGCCCTTGTGATTGAAGGTGGCGGGCGTCCAGGCGACCGTCTTGTGACAATCCTCGCAGGTATTGCTTGTCGCCAGGTGAGTCGCGGTCTTGCCTTTGGCGGCGGTGCCATTGTGACATGTTGAACAGCCGCTGGTGATCCCGGCGTGATTCATAACAGCGCCGGTGAAGGTCGTTGTCGAACTGTGGCATGTCTCACAAGTTGCCGTGGTCACGATGTGCTTCGCGTTTTTGCCTTTGGCGGACGTCCCGTTGTGGCAGGATGCGCAACCGCTGGTGATGCCGGTATGATCCATTTTCGCGCCAGCGAAGGACGTCGTGGATTTGTGGCACGTTTCGCAGGCGGCAGATGTCGCGATATGAGTAGCAGTCTTGCCCTTTGCCGTTGTGCCATTGTGACATGTCGCGCAATTGGCGGTGATGCCGGTGTGATTCATCTTCGCGCCAGCAAAGGTCAGCGTCGATGTGTGACAATCTTCGCACGCCCCGCTCGTCGCGATATGGGTCGCGGATTTGCCCTTAGCCTTGGTGCCGTTGTGGCATGTCGCGCAACCGCTGGTAATGCCTGTGTGATCAAATTTGGCACCAGCCCAAGTTGTGGTCGATTTGTGGCAATCTTCGCAGGCCGCAGATGTCTGGATGTGATTGGGGGTTTTGCCGCCCGCCTTCGTGCCATTGTGGCAAGATGCGCAGCCGTTGGTGATGCCTGTATGATCGAAATGGGCGCCCGCGAACGAGCTGGTGTTGTGACATGTTTCGCAACGCGACGTTGATTGCGGATGATTCGCGCTCTTGCCGAGCGCAACCTTGCCGTCGTGGCAACTAACGCAGCTTTGGGTGACACCTGCGTGATCAAAATGGGTGATCTGCCACTGCTTAGTCGTGTGACAGGTATCACACGCGGCGTTGGTCATAATGTGGGTAGCCGACTTTCCACCAGAACGTATGTCATTGTGACAACTGGCGCATTCACGCGGGGTGCCCTTGAACACACCACCTTTGTGGCAGGTCTCGCAACCAGCAGTTAGATGGGCACCGGTGAGCGGAAATCCTGTTGTGAAGTGATCAAACTTCGCCTTGGCAGAAATTGGCGTGACTGTCCCCACGGCAAAGAATGCCGACAAGATCACTAGCAGGAGGGCGATTCCCCACCTCCGCATCACACCATTTACCTCCTCATTTCAAGGAGGGCTCAATCTCCGGAATATCCGGCAACTGCGACCCCAATTGATGTCCAACTTACGCACGCAACACCTTCTGACCATTCGTTCGCAGAAACAATACAAACAAAACTTATTAAAATTGGTTAATGGATTCCACTCTCAAATATAAGTGCCTTCCACCCCACAAATGAATCGCTTCGTCGGCCATATTCATCGAATTTACAGATTCGCGACAGAAAGAGATTCGTTTGATCACATTATAATGTCCGAGAAGCTGGATGTTACGTGGCAGCGTTCACAATCGTTGCCGAAATTGCCGTGGTGAATATCATCCCGCGTATGGCAATCGACGCAAGCTGTCGATTGTTTAGATGGGTCAGCTTTGCGCACATGGCACGCTGAACAGATCAGCCCGATGTGTTTTCCCGTAAGCGGGAAGCTCGTCGCGGTATCATGATCAAATTTCCAGATTTTCCACCCCGCCACCGTATGGCATTTGGCACAAGCGGGCGCGACACCGAGCGTGCCGAGATGGTGATCATCCACATGGCATGACTGGCAAGTGATGCCCTTGGACGAAAATGTCTTATCGACATGACATTTCTCACACTTGACGGTCGCATGCTTGCCTAGCAGCGGGAAGCGCGTCAGTTCATGATCAAACAGACTATGGTCTTTCCATTCGATGCTATTGTGGCATTCAGCGCATTTCGTGCCGAGATGGCCCGCATGTTTATCATCATCCTTGTGACAGCCCACACAGGCCACAGGTGGCAATTCGACATGGGTCGGCTTGAGATGGCACGCTTCGCATTTCACAGGCTTGTGAGCGCCGGTGAGGGCAAAGCGCGTCATCGTGTCATGATCGAAGCTGGTGACCTTCCAATCCTTGCTATTGTGGCATTTTCCGCATTCTTTGCCGTTGTTGCCCTTATGCGAATCATCCTTCTCATGGCAGCCAAAGCATGCCCGTGACGGCTTCGGCTTGCTGTTACCGACACCGTGACATCCAGCGCAGGTTGTGGACGCATGTTTGCCGAGCAAGGGGAAGCCGGTATCCTTGTTATGATCGAATGTCGCTGACTTCCAGGACGCAGGGGAATGACAGCTGCCGCAGTTTGTGCCGCGCGATCCTTTGTGATTGTCGTCCTTGGCGTGACAGGCAAAACAATTGTGCGCGGGGTGCGGAATTGAGTTCCCTGCCCCGTGGCAACCGGCGCAAGCAACGCCGTTGTGTCTGCCGACGAGCGGGAAGCTCGTATCCTGATTGTGATTGAATGATGTTGCACGCCATCCGCCAGTTGAATGGCAGCTGGCGCAATTGGTGCCGCGCGTTCCCTTGTGCGCATCATTCTTGGCGTGACATCCATAGCATTGCTGCGGCGTTCCCGCCCAGCGTTGACCGGCGTGGCATTGCAGGCACGCCAAGGCACGGTGGCTTCCCGTCAGCGCAAAACCTGTTTTTGAATGATCAAATGGCTTCTGCTTCTTCCAGTCAAATTCGGTGTGGCACGCTTGGCAGTTTTTTCCCAATCGACCCAGATGAGGCTCCTTCTTTGCATGGCACGATGCGCATACCTTGGAAGTCGCCCGGAAGTGGGTGCTTGCGCCGTGACATCCCGCGCACTTTGCTTTGGCGTGACCGCCGACAAGCGGATAGTCCGTGAATTGATGGTTGAACGTCGCGCGGTTAAAATGGGACAGCTCAAAGCCGCGACCATGATGTTCGCTATGGCAGACTTTGCAAGGCTGCGATTTTGCTGTCGACTTACCGTGAAAACCAGAACCCTGCTGGATATCGCCCGCTATCCCCTTGTGACAGGCCAGACATTTCCCATTCTGGGCCTCACGCGAAAATGAGACGTGACAGGCATTGCAATTGGCTTCGAGCTTCGCATGCGCGTTGCTCAGTGGACCCGGCGTGATTAGCCGCTCCATTATGCCCTGGGCAGGGGCCATCTGCGCCGCAATGATCAGCCCGATGAACGCAAAGAGGCCAATCCAGAAGCGCATTAATACATATGGACTGCGACGATGTGGATGATAGCCGTACCAACAAGGATGAAGAACAGGGGCAGATGGAACAAGTGCCACAGGCGGAACATCCGGTCATAAAAGGCAAATTCAGCGGCTCGGCGAACCGCGTCAAAATAGGAGGCCGACTGCGCCGTCAGCTTGACGCGGGTTTGATGCATGCCAACTGGGGTAACGCCAACAGGGGCCGGTGCCGCCATAATCTGCTTGCGAATCTGGTGTTGTGTCACCCGTGAGCCAAGGCCGATTGTGTAGATTGCTTTTGCGCTCGGCCAGAAGCCCGACCCTGCCGCCACAGTTTGTTGCTCAAAGGGGAACAGCTGCTTCTTAACCACGTCGCCGTCATGGCCGAGGGCCGAGAGACTTTCAAGTAGATCATGCATTTCAGAGAGCAACGAGCGCACCTCAAGCTTACGACCAGAATAGCCCCTGTGGATGCGCGAGTAGAAGAATCGTCCGATCAAACCACTACCCGAAACAATGAGCATCGCGCCGAGAGCAACCGCACTGTTGAGCGCGCCCCAGGCAAAGCGGGAATGAAAAAGGATCGCAACCGGGCCGAGCAGCCCCAAGAGCATATGGAAGCGAAACCAAAAGCCCACAGAACCGATGCTCTTGAGGAAACGGATTCGCTTGCGGAACGGATAAACCAAGAGCAACAACATCATGCTGCCGCCCAATATGCCAAGTTTATAGCCGATCCCGCTTTCCGGATTGATACCCGGTTCCGCCCGGTGCAGCCAACCGTAAATCAGGCCCAGCAGGATCGCCATTCCCACGACAAACGAAATTAACCCCTCCAGCTTGGCAGGAGAGAGGATCGGGCTTGCGGGCATTACGGTTGCGCTTGCGACTGATTGCGACATATCTAAACTTTATCCCCATGCCTCTTGACGCGCAAACCATTCGACGCACAAGAGTGATTGTTCCGGAGCGGGCTTATAAAGACAGGTCATTAGCGAAAAGTTTACGACAACCGGCAATAGAGAGATTCGACTCATCCTATTTTTAAACCAAAGCAGCGGCACACGCTGCATTTCTACAGGTTGGTGACAGGATTGAGGGTGTTTCAGTGTTAGCGTATTCCATAGAGCGTGAATCAGGAACGCGAAAAAGAGGTCGGGACGCATGTTACCATTGATTTTGACAGGTTTGGCGGGCGTGGCGCTGGGTGTCGTCGTGATGCGGCTCATGCAGGCGACGCCGGTGGCGCGGGGTGATCAGGAAAATATCTCTGACACTGCCGCTTCGACAGAAGGCGAGACGGAAACACCAACGATCGGGCTTCTCGGTCGCTATTCGCGCAATCAGCTGACGTTCGGGGGGGCGGGCGCTTTGGCGCTTATCGCCGTCGCAATTCTTTCATTCCGGTCGGGTGGCGACACCGCGCCGATCACCGCTATTGCTCCCGCTCCGGGCGCCACCGCCGGTGCGCCTGCACTTGATGATGTTGACACGATGATCAGCCGCCTTGAGGCCCGGTTGCAAAAGGAACCCAACAACGGCGAAGGGTTTAGAATGTTGGGCTGGTCTCTTCAGAATACCGGCAAGCCCGCCGAAGCGGTTATGGCTTACGGCAAAGCCGCCAAGCTGCTGCCCGGCCGTGCTGACGTTCACGCAGGATACGGCGAAGCGCTTGTCGCGGTCGCCAAGGATGTCGTGACGCCCGAAGCCAAGGAACAATTCGACAAGGCGATCAGCATCGATCCAAAAGAACCCCGTGCTCGCTTCTTTGCATCGCTATACAAAGCACAAAACGGCGATGAGCGTGCGGCACTTTCGGAGTGGATCGCGCTTTCCAACAGTTCAGCACCTGATCAACCTTGGCAGGCGGATGTTCACCAGCGGGTTACCAAAATCGCCTCCAAGCTTGGCGTCAATATTGCTGGTCAGCTCAAGCCATTGGCAGCGCCGTCAACGACAATGCCCGCCCCAACTGGCTCCTCCGGGGGTCCAGATGCCGCCACAGTAAAAGCAGCCAGCGCGCTTTCCGAGCCGGAGCGTGCGTCGATGATCAACAATATGGTCGACGGGTTAGCGGCGAAGTTGCAGGCCAATCCCGGGGATTTCGATGGCTGGGTCAAACTCATCCGATCGCGCATGGTGCTGAAAGATGCGGCAAAGGCCAAGGATGATCTCGGCATGGCGCGCAAAGCATTCGCTTCTGACCCGCAAAAACTTGGCCAGATCAACGCCCTCGCCAGCGAACTCGGGCTCTAAAACCAGTATGGCTTTCAACCCCCTGCTCCTGGCATATGCAATTCCACTTGCGGCTTTATGGATTTATTGGTCCTTCCATTCCAAGCGGCAAACGAAACATGCTTTGGCCGTGATGGAGGAAGCACGATTGGCGGGTTTGACCGAACCTGCGTCATTGCATCCTGTTATTGATCCGGCATTGTGCTTGGGCTGTGGTGCCTGCGTCAAAGCCTGCCCCGAAAAAGCAATCCTCGGCATTGTCGACGGTAAAGCCAAGCTGATCGAGCCCACCCACTGCGTCGGCCACGGTGCCTGCGCTGCTTCATGCCCAACGGACGCTATTTCGCTGGTATTCGGCACGGAGACACGCGGCGTGGAAATTCCGTTCGTCTCACCAAAGTTTGAATCCAACGTTCCGGGCATCTTCATCGCGGGCGAATTGGGCGGCATGGGCCTGATCAAAAATGCCATAGAACAAGGACGGCAAGCGATAAATCATGCCGCCACGAAGGCGAAGTCGGTTTCCGCCCCCAGCGATGTTCTTGATGTGCTCATCGTGGGATCGGGGCCTGCAGGCATTGCTGCGAGCTTGGGTGCCACGGAAAAGAAACTGAAATTCAGAACCGTAGAACAAGGCACGCTTGGCGGCACTGTCGCCCATTTCCCGCGCGGAAAGGTCGTTATGACAAAGCCAGCGGAACTGCCACTCGTCGGCAAAGTCAATTTCGGTGAGGTAAGCAAGGAAACCCTGCTCGCATTCTGGGAAGGGGTTGTGCGCGATACCGGCGTGGAGCTCCATTTTGAAGAGCGCGTTGACTCAATGGTGCGCGCAGGGGAGATTTTTGAGATCAAAACATCACGCGGCGATTACCGCGCCAAAACCGTGCTTCTGGCCATCGGGCGGCGCGGTTCGCCTCGCATGCTAGATGTTCCCGGTGAGGAGCAATCGAAAGTTGTCTATCGGCTGATCGACGCCGAGCAGTATCGCGGCATGCATGTACTGGTCGTCGGCGGCGGAGACAGTGCGCTCGAAGCGGCAGGATCAATCGCCGACGAGGAAGGGACGACCGTCACCCTATCTTACCGGAGCGATGCCTTCAGTCGAGCGCGCGCCAAAAACCGTGAACGCGTCGACGCGGGAACAGCCTCTGGTCGGATCGCGCTGCATTTGGGATCAACGGTTGAGACAATCGGCGGAAATGAAGTTGTCCTCAATACCAAGGACGGCAAAATCACAATCCCCAACGATGCGGTGATCATTTGCGCCGGGGGCATACTTCCCTCGCAGTTTTTAAGAGACGTTGGCATTCAAGTTGAGACCAAATATGGAACAGCATAGTTTTGATATCAGTCGGGGGAGGGCGCATGCGGATCCTACTTGTTGAGGACGATCGCGAAATTGCAGAGCGGCTTGTCTCCCGGCTGAAAAGCTCGGGTTTTGCGGCGGAAAGTGCGCCAGATGCTGAGACAGCATTGGACTGGCAATCGCTGGAGCAATGCGGGGCGATTATCATTGATCTCGGTCTTCCCGGCATGGACGGCATCGACCTTATCCAGCGATATCGAAGCCGCGGATTGAAGACGCCTATCCTGATTCTCACAGCGCGCGGCAGCTGGCAAGAAAAGGTCAACGGCTTGAACGCTGGCGCGGACGACTATGTCGTCAAACCAGCACGTGCTGAAGAACTGGTTGCCCGAATTCACGCGATGACGCGTCGGGCATCAGGGCAGAGCACAAGCAAAATCACTGTCCGCAACATTTCCCTAGACCCTGGCGCAAAAAGCGCCTGGCTCGACGATGAGCAGCTCGACCTGACACAGACCGAATTCAAGCTATTGCACTTGTTTTTGCTGAAACCGGGGCATTTTCTGGGCCAGCAGGAAATATTGGAACAGCTGTATCCCAGCGACAAAGGCCGCGATCTCAATACAGTCGAGGTCCATGTCGGCCGACTGCGGCGCAAGATCGGGCGTGACGCCATCGTCACCGTTCGCGGCCTTGGATACCGTTTCGCTCAATGACATTCGCGACCGACAGCCTGCGCTTTCGCTTTGCCGCCAGCATGATTGCCGCGACGGTTGCCGGTCTGATCCTGACGGGTTTCATGGTGACATATCTGATGCGCACCTATGTGACGCAAGGTTTCCATGAAGAGATGCAAATCCATATTGAGGAGCTGGGTGCTCTCACAACTGTCAACGCAACTGGCCAGCCTTATTTGATGCGGGCGCTTTCTGATCCACGGTTTCGCAAACAAAATTCAGGTCTCTACTGGGAGGTTCGGCGCAAAGGATTTGCCGCCGTGCGATCCCCCTCTCTGGCGATGAATGACATTTCGGGCACGTTGGCAACGACCGGGAACAAACATTGGGCAATAACGCGCGGCCCTCGTGGCGATACACTTGAATATGGCATGACGGCGCAAGCGCGCGATCATGGGCAGCCGTTGGAGCTCTCAATCGCGACTGACATGACCGTTGTGGAAGCGACGCTAGACGATTTTACCGGGCCGTTGGGGTGGGCGCTCGTTGGCTTTGCCGCGATTATGGCAGCGCTTGGCAGCGCCCAGGTCTTTTATGGGTTGCGGCCACTCAAACGCGCCGCACTCGCGATCGCGCAAATTCGGGACGGCAAACAAACGGCGATGGTGGGCAAATACCCATCCGAGATCAGGCCCCTGGTAAACGACATCAACGGATTGCTGGACGCCAATGCAACGATTGTGCGTTCCGCCCGCGTCCAAGCCGGCAATCTTGCCCACGGCCTGCGGACGCCGCTTGCCATCATCATGGACGAAGCCGAGCGCCTTTCTGACGCCGGGCATAAGCAGAGCGCAGACTCCGTGTTGCGTCAGATCGATCAAATGCAAAGGCAGATCGAATATCATCTTGCCCGCGTCCGCAGCGCCGCAATGACCCCGACACCGGGCCGGGTCGCCTCTTTGCGAGCGGTGGTGGATCCGATCCGGCAGGCGATGGTCCGGCTCCACGGCGAGCGCGAGATCGCAATATGCTGTGGCAGCTTTCCCGATCTCATTCTTGCTTGTGACGATGTGGATCTCGGTGAAATGCTTTCAAGCTTGCTGGACAACGCCTGTAAATGGGCAAAAACGCGGGTGATGCTGTCATGGCACGGTGAAGACGGCGTTGCCCAAATCATGGTTGATGATGATGGCGCTGGAATTGCCGCCCCGATCCGGGAGCATGTCTTTTCAATCGGCGAGCGTTTGGATGACGCGACCCCAGGGCATGGTCTAGGACTCTCGATCGTGCGCAACCTTGTGCGCATCTACGGCGGCGACGTTGTGCTTGAAGATTCACCGCTTGGGGGCCTGCGCGCGCGCATCATGATGCCATTGGACGGTGACGGACGCGCGCCTACTTCGGCCTAGCAAGGTTATCAGGCACTTAACCGCATTCCTATGGGAATTCGTCAGCAAAAGCTGCGATGAACAAATTCTTGATATCAATTTGTGGAACGACAACATGCGTGTTCAATCTAAATTAGTGGTTTCCCTCCTCGCTCTCACCGGGTTTATGACATCGAATGTAGCGCAAGCTGCGTGTTGGGATTCAAAGTCCATCGACGCCGCACAGGTCAAATATCTTGACGTCGCGCTCAAGAATGCAACCCAGCGATGTGCTGCTTCCAATCCCGCACTCAAGGCCGACTATCAACATTATGTTCAAGCGAGTGGGCCAACCCGCGCGCGCGCCGACGGAAGTCTGAAGTCTTTCTTTGTCCGCGCTGGCGATGCAGACGGTCTCACCAGCTACAATAAGCTGGTTGCCAAGCAGAAAGTGGACACAACAGAGATGTTCGCCTGTGCCGACATGGCCTCGATACTGCGGTCTGCCGTCGGTGAGGGCGCATCAATCACTGGCTTGGCAGAACTCGCCACGTCATTGGAGATCAAGCCAACGCTTACGGGCACCGCTTGCCCAGCGACATTCGCTCAAGCTCAATAGTGCGTCATTGGCCGGGAGATTTTACTCCCTGAAGGCGGTATCCTTGAGCTTGGTGATCGGCGAGAAGATATAGCTAAGCACGGATTGCTTGTCTCCAAGCAGGCTGACGTCTGCGATCATACCCGGCCCGATGGGTAATTTCGCACCGCCCTGCCCAGCCAGAGTGTTTGTGGTTGTGCGGACCCGCACCATATAATGGCTTTCCCCGGTGCGCTCATTGTTGATTGCATCGGGAGAAATCGCGATGACATTGCCGGTCAGAGCCCCGTAAACTGAACTGTCATAAGCGGTGATATTGACCTTGGCATTCTGCCCGAGACGGATAGCCGCGATATCTTTCGGATTGACCAGTGTTTCGAT
>JBJOLA010000233.1:0-4807 GCA_046045815.1 Pseudomonadota bacterium | reverse complement strand
GATCGAAGCGAATTTCTCAAGCGCCATCGGCTTGAGTGTCTCTTCCATCTGGGCAAGGCTGAGGGTGTTATCTTCATCATCATCGTCAGCGACAGCCTTTGCACGCCGTTCGGTGAGACCTTCCTCCTCATCATCTTCCTCGACGATAGCGGCTTCGACGACATCCTCTTCCTCTTTGAAGGTCGGACCGGCGGTTTTCTCAGAAATTTCACCATTCGCCGAATCATCATCGTCTTCGGTGAGGGATTCGGGCGCGGGGTCCTTTGAGAGCATCGCATCGAGATCGAGTATCTCGCGGAGCTGCATTGTGCCTTCGTTAAGTGCGGTGGACCAATCAATGATTGCGTTAAAGGTGATTGGGCTTTCACACAGGCCGAGGATCATCGTGTCACGCCCTGCCTCGATCCGCTTCGCGATGGCAATTTCGCCTTCGCGGCTGAGCAGTTCGACAGCGCCCATCTCGCGCAGATACATGCGAACCGGATCATCGGTGCGATCAACAGTGACCTTTTTAGATTCGGCGACATTGCCATCACCGGGTTCAGCGGTTTGATCGACGGCTTCGATTTCTTCTTCGGGTTCCGCTTCCTCATCATCGTCGGGGGCTTCGTCATTTTCGACGATGTTCACGCCCATTTCGTTGATCGCGGACATCACGTCCTCAATCTGCTCCGACGACATCTGGTCCTGCGGGAGGCCCGCGTTCAATTCATCATAGGTGATGTAACCACGCTTTTTGGCGCGCGCGAGCAGCTTCTTAATCGACGCGTCATTGAGATCGATCAGCGGCGCATCGCCCGATTCAGGCAATTCTGCCAAGTCTGCTGTATCTGCCTTCGCCATGTCGTCCGTTTTTCCAATCTAATCCTCGCCGTCATCGCCTTGGGCGAGTTCAGCCAATTTGTCGTCTGTAGCCCTCAACGCATCCACCAAACGCATCTGTTCGGCAAAGGCATTTTCATCCCCGTCATTCGCAAGCCGGTCCGTCGCGACTTTAAGCGCGGCATCCAATGAGGGACGCGCTGCCAAAGCCTCAATAACCACGCCCAAATCTCGCTGCGCAATATCAATATTCGCCTGCCGCCGTCCGAAGGAAAACGCAAGCCCGTTCATGCTGAGCAAGTCTCTGGCCAATAGCCCCAAACCTGCCGATTCGCATATGGGGATCAGCGCGTCGGTTTCAAGGTTCACACCGTCATAAGCCGCATCCAAAATCGTTATCCGGAGATTGTCGAGCTGCGCGTCCGCCACATGCAGGTTCGAAAGTGCCTCTCCGTGGCTCAATATCTGGGCGGGATGGCGGAGCAAGCCGGACAGGATCGCACGGGCGAACATCGGCGAAACCCCGGTGCCGCTGATCGACCGCGCACCGCTCGACACGGGACGTTCGAACATCGGCTTGCCAAACGAACCCTTGCGCGATGTGTTGAAACGATCATTCCGTCGCGCCGGCGGCTGGAACGATTGATCGAAGCGCCCTTTGAACTCCGCCTGATACTGCGAACGGACGTTGGGATCAGCGATGGCCTGCGCATGTTCGCTCAATCGCCGCCGGAAACCAGCGCGCTCTTCCGGCGTATTGAGCGGCACTGCATCCGCCTCATGCCGCCACAGTCGATTGACTAAGGCCTCGGGCTTTTCGAGCAAGCTTTCCATCGCCGTGCGCCCGCCTGCCTTCACGACATCATCAGGATCCTGGCCCGCAGGCAATGTCGCGAAGCCCAAAGATTTGGCGGGAGCCAGCATCGGGAGTGCCCGGAGCGCCGCCCGGATGCTCGCCTTCTGCCCTGCGCTGTCCCCATCGAAGCAGAGGATCGGGACATCTGCCAATCTCCACAATCGCTCCAGCTGATGTTCGGTGAGCGCGGTGCCGAGCGGGGCCACCGAGTCTGCAATCCCCGCCTGCGCCAGCGCGATCACGTCCATATAGCCTTCGACGACGATGATCCGGGTGCTCTTGCGGCTCGCAGGGCCCGCCAGATCGAGATTGTAGAGTGTCCGCCCTTTGTCGAAAAGCGGCGTATCGGGGGAATTGAGATATTTGGGCTCACCGCTTCCGAGAATTCGCCCCCCAAACGCGATCACACGGCTGCGCGCGTCACGGATCGGGATCATCAGGCGGCCCCGGAACCGATCATAGGGTTCCTTCTCCTCGACCGAGATCAGCATCCCGGATTCGATCAGCGCTTCGTTGCCAAAGCGGGCTAGGGCGGTCTTCAGCTTGCCCCGCGCGTCAGGCGCAAAGCCGATGCCAAACGTCTTGATCGTCGCGTCCGATATGCCGCGATTTTTGAGATATGCCCGCGCGTCTGCGCCTTCAATCCCTTGCAATTGTTCAACAAACCAATCCTGCGCCGCCGTCATGACGTCATAGA
The DNA here is from genome assembly GCA_046045815.1 of Pseudomonadota bacterium. Taxonomy (GTDB): domain Bacteria; phylum Pseudomonadota; class Alphaproteobacteria; order Sphingomonadales; family Sphingomonadaceae; genus Aquisediminimonas. Next base: position 2,432 of record JBJOLA010000233.1, on the reverse strand, counting down.
GTGAGTTCGCCCGTTCGGCCCGTGCCGCAGACTGTGGATCAGACGCGGGAACCTCCATCCCTGCTGCCTGCGCTAGCTCCTTCACGGCATCCATGAACGGCAGTCCGCGCTGATCGGTCATCCAGCGGATTGCGTCTCCGTGCGCTGAACAGCCGAAGCAATGGTAGAAACCCTTATCATCATTGATCGTGAAGCTGGGCGTCTTCTCATTATGGAAGGGGCAGCAGGCCTTATACTCGCGGCCTGCCTTGGTGACTTTCACCGTGCGCCCGATCAGCGTCGATAGCACTGTCCGTGCGCGCAGTTCATCCAGCCATTGGGGGGTGAGGCTCATCGTTTAGGACAGCGCCGCCTTCACCAGCCCGCTTGCCTTGCTCATATCGAGGCTGGAGGCGTGGCGTTCCTTGAGGACGGCCATCACTTTGCCCATATCCTTGACGCTTTCCGCGCCAATCTCGGCCTTGATGCCCTCGATCAGCGCTGTCGTCTCTGCGTCGGACAGCTGGGCGGGTAGGAAGCGTTCGATTACTACGACCTCTGCGGCCTCGTTCGCCGCCAATTCGGCGCGGCCGCCTTTTTCAAACATCTCGATGGATTCGCGGCGCTGCTTCACCATTTTCTGGAGCACTTCGACCACGAGCATATCATCATCCGCCGGAGACTTTCCGGTGCGCGCCTCGATATCGCGGTTTTTGATCGCGGAGAGGATCAGCCGGGTCGTGTCGCGCGTCTGGGTGTCACCGGCCTTCATGGCGGTGATCTGCGCGGCCTTGATGTCATCGCGAATCATGAACTGGTCCTTTTGAAAGAGAAAAGCGTGATAACGGATCAGTGCCCAAGCGTCACCCCAGCACAAACCTCTCTGCGTCTCTGCGGTCCACCGCGCCTCTGCGTGAAATTAGGTGGTTCGCGCAGAGACGCGGAGGCGTGAGAAACATGCCGTGCAATTCGCGATTCCTCATTGACCGCAATAGGCGGCTACCTTAACGGCTGTCGCTTAACGACATCGTCACAAACCCCTTGCCGGAGCGACCCCATCATGGCCGAACCTACCTCTACGCGCGCGCCATCGGGAGCGACGGCTGTATTGGTTTTGGCATCTGGCGATGTGGTGTGGGGCCGGGGCTTTGGCGCTGAGGGCGCGGCGGCGGGCGAGGTCTGCTTCAACACCGCGATGACTGGATATCAGGAAGTGATGACCGACCCGAGCTATGCCGGGCAGATCATCACCTTCACCTTCCCCCATATCGGCAATGTCGGCACCAACCCTGAGGATATCGAGGCGATCAACCCGCATGCGCTGGGCTGCATCGTGCGGGAGGACGTGACTGCCCCTTCCAACTTCCGCTCCGCCGGCGGCTTTGATTCGTGGATGAAGGCAGGCGGACGGATCGGCATTTCGGGCGTGGATACGCGGGCGCTGACCCGCCTGGTTCGGGAGAGGGGCGCGCCCAACGGGGTGATAGCCCATTCGGCTTCGGGGAAGTTCGACGTCGCTGCTTTGATCGCGCAGGCGCGGGCATGGCCGGGGCTGGAGGGGATGGACCTCGCGAAGGATGTGACGACGCTTCAGAGCTATGGCTGGGATCAGGGGCTGTGGCAGCTCAAAAAGGCATCGGAAGTTCACACCTCAACGCCATTGTCGCGCAAAGTCGTTGTGGTTGATTATGGTATTAAAATCAATATATTGCGAAACCTTGTTGATGTAGGATGCGAAGTTTACGTCGTCCCTGCCACTGTGAACTTCCAAGACATCATGGCGCACAATCCCGACGGCCTGTTCCTCAGCAACGGCCCCGGAGACCCCGCTGCGACCGGCGAATATGCTGTCCCTGTGATCCGTGAGTGGCTCAAGACCGGCAAGCCGCTGTTCGGCATCTGCCTTGGCCACCAGATGCTCGGGCTGGCCGTGGGCGCGAAGACGGTGAAGATGCACCAAGGCCACCGCGGCGCGAACCACCCGGTCAAACGCCTGAGCGACGGCGCGGTAGAGATCACGAGCATGAACCACGGCTTCGCGGTCGATGCGGCGACTTTGCCGGGCAACGCACGGGCGACGCATGTGTCGCTGTTTGACGGAAGCAACTGTGGGTTCGAACTGGTCGATGTTCCTGCATTCAGCGTGCAATATCACCCAGAGGCGTCGCCGGGGCCGATGGATAGCCATTATCTGTTTGGCCGGTTCGCGGGGATGATGGGGTGAGGTTTGGGCGATTGCATTGGATCGGAGTTATCCTGGCTCCCTTGGCGACTTTTGGGGGCTATCAGTTTTGGCATCAGCCGAAATACCCGAATGCAACAATCGATTCAGCACCCGAAATGGCTTCAGTTCCAGATACACCTCTGGCTCCGTGGAAACCGTGCAAAGTGCCAGACAAGGACTTTGGAGTAGTTTCAAACGCGTGGGGGCATGGAAGTCCGTATTTTGGCTT
>JBJOLA010000179.1:0-3281 GCA_046045815.1 Pseudomonadota bacterium | reverse complement strand
TTATTCTTTGGAGCGTGCCTTTAACCGCGCCGTAGCGCGTGAACGGGAAGGCCTCAACTTTGACCATAACCCTCTGACCTGTATGGACAAAGCCCGCATCCCGGTTGAGCGCCCTCAAAAGAAAATCGCCAAACCCGCCTCGTCTTTGGTAAGGCGCATATCATGATCGCCATACTCCTCTCCGCCGCTGCGATGACGTTGATTGTGGGCGTCCGTTATCTGATTGCCAGCGGCGGCTTTGCGTGGGCAACGCGGATCAAGCACCCCGGGCTATACGCCGGGCTGGAACCGCAGATGAAGCGGGAGGTTTTCTGGTCTCTGGCGAGCGCGGCGATTTACGGCGCGCCTGCGGGCATCGTCGCGTGGGGTTGGCAAAACCGGGGCTGGACCTTGATCTACACCGATATCCACGCCTATCCGCTGTGGGTGCTGCCGGTGTCGATCTTCGCCTGCTTGTTCGCGCATGACACGTGGTTTTACTGGACCCACCGGTGGATGCACACTCCCAAATTGTTCCGCATCGCCCACGCCGTGCACCACGCCAGCCGCCCGCCAACCGCCTGGGCCGCCATGTCTTTCCATCCTTGGGAGGCGCTGACCGGCGCGGTGGTGATCCCGGCTCTCGTGTTCATCATCCCGCTTCATGTGGCCGCATTGGCGGTTGTGCTTTCGCTGATGACGGTTATGGGCGTGACCAACCACATGGGCTGGGAAATGTTTCCGCGTTTTGTGGTTCAGGGGACGTTGGGAAACTGGCTGATAACAGCGACGCACCACCAACGTCATCATGATGAGTATCGGGGGAATTATGGTTTGTATTTCCGGTTTTGGGATAAGCTCTGCGGCACGGACAAAGGGCTTGCAACTTGGAGCGTTGGCGGCGCTCGCCAGCCTGAGCATCGCAGCGACAAGCCCGTCTCTGGGAACGCTTGATGTCTCGGTTTCCGGCCTGCGCAGCGCCAAGGGCAACGTCCTGATCTGCCTGACCGCCAACCCCAAATTTTTTCCCGATTGCGGCAAAGACCCCAACGCGATGAAGCAATCGGTGGCGGCGGCGCGTGCGGGCACGGTCCAGTTCAGCGCGATTGTGCCAGGCACTTATGCCCTCGCGCTCGTCCATGATGAAAATGCCAACAACAAGATGGACGTCGCGCTGTTCATCCCCAAGGAAGGGTTCGCTTTCTCCCGCAATCCCGCCGTTGTTTTTGGTCCGCCCAAATTTGCGGCGGCTGCCTTTGCCATCGGTGCTGGAACGAGTGTCCAGCGTGTCACGATGAAATATATGCTGTGATCCGCCGGGTCGGCAGGGCTTGAGGCGAACATAGGGTGCGCACGAAACAGCAGCAGACTGCCTTAGGGTTGGCCTATGCGCTTGGCGGCTTCGCCTTGCTCTCCGTGGGGGATGCAATCGTCAAGACCGTTGCCGGTGCCTGGCCGGGCACTGCAATCGCCACGTTGCGCTACATCATCGGCGCGGTCGGCCTCTGCGGGTTGCTGTGGTGGCGAGAGGGCCGAGGGGCCTTCACCTTTCCAGACCGGGCGATCCACTTTGCGCGCGGTTTCTGCGTGGCTGCGGGATCATGCTGCTTCTTCATCGCGGTTGGCTATATGCCGCTGGCTGAAGCCACGGTCATTTCCTTTGCCAACCCGGTATTTGTCGCTTTGCTCTCAGCAGCATTTCTGGGGGAACGCGCCTCTCGGGCGACGTGGATCGCAACCGCGCTGGCGTTCGCCGGCGTGCTCATCGTCATCCGCCCCAATTTCGGGAGCGTTGGCTGGGTCGGGCTGCTCCCGCTCGCCACCGCATTCTTCATGGCAGTCATGGTGACCCTCAACCGCCGGGTTGCGGGCCGCGCCAGTGCGCTCAAGATGCAGGTACTGATCTCCGCCACCGCGGTGCCGATCCTCCTCAGCTTCGCATTGGCGGGCCATTTTAGCGGGCTGGAGCGGCTGCACATTGGCATGCCCAGCGGGAGCGTGGTCATGAAATGCGCTATCGTCGCCTGTTCAGCCAGCGCCGCCCACGGCCTGCTCTATAAGGCGACAGAACTTGTCTCCGCCGCGACAATGGCCCCGGTCACCTATGTCCAGATGCTCGTCGCCCTCGTGCTTGGTTATGCGCTGTTCGGCAATGTTCCTGATGGGATCGCGCTGGCCGGATCAGCGCTGATCGTGATGGCGGGGTTGTATTTGTGGCATGCCGGAAGGGAGGTCCGGTAACAGCATAGACCGGGTGCGCCCGTGCCTCAAAAACTCAAGCGATGGTGCAGCCTAATGCTATCCTGCTCCAATGCCGAGCAAACCGGTGAACCTCGACGTGATCCAATATCCGGCTGCTGCCGCCAAACCGGTCAGCACTGTTCCCCAGATCATGTCGAGGATCGTCACCTTCAGGCTCCAGACTTTGAGCGTCGCGTAGTTGGTGAGATCGTAGGTCATGTAGCAAAAGAAGCCGAACAGCGCCCCCTGGATTAGGGCGGTTTGCCATTTCCCCGAGGCGAGTGCGGGGGAGAAAGCGAAGATCATGATCCCGGCGATATAGAGCAGGTAGAAGGTTACCGCAGGCCCCATCCGTACTCCCTTCATCAACACCTCGCCAATCGCGGGCTGATAAAGCTTCATATACATGTTGCGCAGCCAGATGCTGTCGATCACCGCGAAACTGATACCGGTGGCAATATAGCCGAGGATATATTTTAAGATCATGGTCGCACTCTCCTGCTCTCCACAATCAACGCTATTCAATCCGAATTGGCAAGGGAGGTTTTAGCTCGGGCTGAGGGCCGCATCCCGCATGCCACGCCAGATGTGAACTGCCTGCACCGTTTCCGGCACATCATGGACCCGAAGGATTTGGGCACCCTGCTCCATCCCCTTGAGCGCAATCGCCAGTGATCCGCCAAGGCGCTTATCCGTCGGCGCCTCGTTCGACAGTGCACCAATGATCCGCTTGCGGCTCGCGCCGAGTAGGATTGCGCAACCAAGGCCGTGGAGCAGGGCGAGGCCGTTCAGGATCGCCAGATTATCCGCCACTGATTTGCCGAAACCAATGCCGGGGTCGATAATGATCTTGTCGCGCGTCACGCCGCCCGCGACGACCGCCTCGATGCGATCCTCCAGCCAGTCATAGACCTCGATCAGAGGATCGGAATAGGTCGCATTGCCGTGCGGGTCGGCGGGCTTGCCTGGATAATGCATCAGCACCACCGGCACGCCCGCTTGGGCCACGAGTGCGAGGGCCTGATCATCGAACAAGAGCGCCGACACATCGTTGATCAGAT
>JBJOLA010000133.1:0-7637 GCA_046045815.1 Pseudomonadota bacterium | reverse complement strand
TCGCGGGTTGGCTCACACGCGCTGCGTGCGACCGCGAGCATCGCGCCTATACGGCCAGCGCTTGCCCTCGTAAAACAGACCGACCCGGTCACCGCCAATCCCGGCGGCTATCAGCCAGATCGTGCGCTGCGTCTCCGCATTGCGATTCCGTAACGCATGATCTGGATGTAAAAAGGCGAGTCAGTGTTGACTGAACTTCACAGTAGCGGTGACACCAAAACTGCGGGGCTCGCGCTTGATATTTGCAGTCTCACCGAGCGGGGCGATTGGCAACCCAACTATATTGTCCCGCTTGTTCGTCAGATTTTTCCCCCAAACTGCCAATTCATATTTATCGTTCATGAAGCTGATCGACCCACGTGCATTTATCAGCCAGTGCGCCGGATCTGTAGACGAATCGATATAGCCAGCGGCATCCGCCGCCGAAACCTGGCTACCGGACGAAGCATCGCAGAGCAGCCCTGCTCCACAACTATAGACATTGTACGTATAAAGTGGCGATTTGGATTGGTAGATGAAATCCCCGCGGAGCAAAACCTTCGCCTGTCCAATTTCCTGCGACCAGGATGGCGAAATCGACGCCGTCCATGGCGTAACATTCTGGAATCGCTCACGACTCTGATCAAAGCCAGTCGGCGCATAACGCACATATTTGGGATGGACATAGCTGAGCGTACCGTCAAGTCGCAGCCCCTGGGGTAGCACGACACTGGCTTCAGCTTCGAAGCCGTAAAAATCCGCGCGCCCGGCATTGACTATCGCAGACGCCGTTTGGTTTCCTAAAGAGAAGAGAGCCACCCGCTGGATGTTCTCATCAATCGTGTAATATCCCGCCAAATTGACGCGCAAATGACGATCAAAGAATTCGGATTTCACCCCGCCTTCATAAGATGTAGCAGTTTCGGGTTGGAACGCCAGGAGGGTCTGCGGAAACACCGGGTTGGCACGCAAATTGACACCGCCGGCCCTAAACCCCTTCGCGGTCTTTACATATCCCATGATATCTGGAGTAAACCGATAGTCGAGTCCGAAAGTGTAAGACACGCCGTTAAAGGACCCTTTGAGGGGTAGTGGGCAAGTTGGCAATCCGCACGTAAACGTAGCTCCGGGAGCTGGATTCTCTGCGTCGCCAGAGCTATATACTCCATTAACAGCGCTGTCCTTCTTGTCATCTACAGAGTATCGTAGGCCGCCAGTAACCGTCAACTTATCGGTCAAATGAAAGTCTGCTTGGGCGTAAACACCCATGCTATTATTTTCAATGTTACCCACAGTTACATTGGTTCCGGACCCCGCCAATGCAGGCAATGCCTGATTATAAGAACTTTCGGATCCGCTCTCATGAAAGTAAAATAGCCCTGCGGCGAACTCCACCTTATTCTGAAACGCCTTGCCTGTCGCCTGCAATTCAATTGATTCTTGCTTTAGGCTTTGAAATCCACGACTAGCCAATAGGCCGTACGGACTTCCGGCCACGTTGTTCGTGTTGTTGCCGACGGCCTTGCGGATACCACCGATCGCTTTGATCGCACCGAAAAAGGTGTCCAGACTCGTGGTAAGAGCGAATGTTTGCGTCTTCGCATAATTATTTGATGTATAGCTGGTCGCAACGTTGTCTGTATTTTGCAGCGTTGCAATTGCAGCAGCCGAAGCAGTGTTCCCGGCTGTAAGGCAGCCGACGAGACCGCCGGCAAAACAGCCCCCCCCGGTTGCCTCAACACCAGTTTCGATAGCGGAGGGTCCTGCCGGGGCTATATAAAAGGTGCGGAGTGGATTCGCGATGAATTTTGCACGATACTGCTCCGCCGAAAACAGAAACCGAAGCGTGTCCGTAGCCTGAAAAAGCACCTTTGCCCGAAGCGTATAATCGTCTCGAGTGTCGAAGCGCGAAATAACGTTCGTCCTGGTATTGGTAAGCTGGCCGTAGCCATCTCTCTTGTTGCCTTGAATTGCTAGGCGCACTGCGAGTCGATCCGCAATCAGCGGAGCATTGACGACCAAGGTCCCCGTTCTTTGGTTAAATGAACCATAGCCCGCTGACGCCAGTGCCGAATAACCTTCATGGAAATTTGGGTCGTTGGTGGTAATAAGGACAGCGCCTCCGGTCGTATTGCGGCCAAAGAGCGTCCCCTGGGGCCCCTTCAATGTCTGCACGTTATTGATGTCGAGCAAATTGGCGTTAATACCTGTCGCACGTGCCCAGTAATAGCCATCTACATAGACGCCGACCGACGGATCAAGTGTGGCTATCGTGTCCGGCTGGATTTGACCGCGGATTGTAAATGTTGCGACAACCTGGGATGCTGCCGTTCCCGAAATAGCAAGCCCGGGCGTCAGGTTGGCGATAGCTCCAACGTTGGCGGCCCCTTGTTCAACCAGCTGCCTTCCGTTGAACGCTGTCACCGCCACGGGTACCTTCTGGTTGTTTTCAGCCACCTTTCGGGCAGTCACGACAATCTCTTCGAGGCCACCGGATTGACCGGCTTGCGGCAACGCCGACTGTGCTTGCGTTTCTTGTGCATAAGCGGGCGCTGCCATCGCGCTGATGAGCGCCACTGCCGAAACGTTTAAGAGCATCGCTTTCATAGTGTCCTCCCGACATGCATCCCTCTGGTTGATCCAGATGGGGCGTTAGCTGCATGCCCTTCCCTTTTGCCCGATAATGCCAAAACCCCAGTGCGTCAACTAGGTAATACATGTATCCGCCACAGATCCCCAGCCTGTTCACCGCTGCTTCACCGAGGTGGTCCAAAGCGACTTGTCGACGCAACCTGCGCGTTCGAGGAGCTCGAGCAGGCGATCCTTCGAGGTCCGCGCATCAACGAAGCGCGTGCTCGCCACCGCGATCGCGCGACGCTCTTCGTCGTAAAACATAGACATCCAGGCCCCATTTCTCGTTCGTCTAGTTATATACCTTGGTTTGATAGATCCAAATGATCCTGCCTTTCTGGCCCTGGAGAATGGCATTTGAATTGAAGCGCCAGGGTTGCGGTAGCATCCAAGATTGATTCTGCCCGTGCCGGGTTTGGCACGGGAGGTTGTGATGGACGGATTTACGGTGGTTTTGAGGATTTGGGTGATCCTTTCACAGGCAATGCGGCGCGTCACGATTTTCTGGAGGTATTGCTGATTGCGCTGTGCAGGGCGCTGTGCGACAGCCAGACGCCGGTTGGTATGGCGGAGTTTGCCGAAGCGAAGGAGGAGTTTCTTCGTGAATTTCTCAAGCTTGAGAACGGCCTACCGAGCCACGACACATCCAGCCAGATATTCCGATTGCCTGATCCTGACGAATTTTCCGTCTGTTTCAGGCGCTTTACGGCGCGGTTTGCTGCGGAGCACGGTGTTATCGCGATTGACGGGAAGGTCTCGCGACGCCCGTTTGACCGGTGCAACGCCAAGTCAGCATTGCACATGGCAGTGCCCAATTGGTAGAATGGGGGGCTGCGATCAGCGGCTGGTGCTGGCGCTGGTGGCAATCGATGCCAAATCCAATGAGATCACCACCGTGCCCAAATTGCTGGCGATACTGTTACTTAAGGGCAGTTTTGTTACGATTGATGCGCTCGATTACCCGTCGCGGCGATAAGCTGCTTCTCGATCCGTTCGAGATCCAAGGGTGGCGGTTGTATCGTCTCGCAGAGGCGCTACGCAGATATCCGCGGGCTGTTCGCGGTTGCGGTCGAGCAAGGTCTGGCGCATCGACACCGCGGTCGTCTCGGGCGTGTACTCCAGCTGAATTCCGACTTAGCGCATGGCGGAGTGGATGATTTCGAAGGTGTCTTCGCGATGCGCTTCGTAAAGATCGATATAGTCGGTCTGCAATCGGCCCAGCGAGGCCTCTACGACTTGCGTGCTGCAGCCTCGCGACATTCCGCGACGATCCTTTCCCATCGGCAGGCCTACCTTGGTGGCGATGATCACTTGGTAGCAGTTGCCGCGCGCACCCATCCATTCGCCGAGCAAGCGCTATGAGATCTCTACGCCGCTGTCAGCGAGCTGGACGTAGACATCGGCGGTATCGATCGCATTGAGGACATGATCAAGGAAACTGTCGAGGAACGTGAAAGACTGGTCGCGATCGACCGGCCATCCCGGAATGTTTCCGCCGAACACCAAAGGTGCGATCTCAATTTCAGAGCTTCCCAGCCGGCCCATTTTCGTACCTTGGCTCCTCAATGCGGCAGCTGGTGCACGGCTCTGCCTCGACGTCGGACATCCGGACGGATATCAGTATCCGCTGGTTAGAGATGAGGGTCGCAATATATTTAAATCTTCTGTACAGCACAGACTGTCACGGCGGCGTTAGTCAGACGCATGCTTAGTCTTGGCGCGGAGACAAGTCATGGAATATCGCTCGCTGGCCCGAAACTCCTGAATATCTGATGCGCAGCTTCGAAAGTGCCCCGGAGAGTAAGATCAATCAGATGTCGCATCTCAACGCGATGCGCAATTATACCTTCAATCCGTTCGTCGATTTTCGCCGCGAGAAATACACGTTGGGGGCGCTCAGCGCCCAGGCGCGCGACGTCGACACGGCGCCGCGCTCGGGCGGTGGAAACCATCCGTTGGAAGATTGCGGGACACGGATCGTCACCTCGGCCGACGTTCTCAAGCTTTTTTCCGAAGCGAAGCACATGGTCGATGCCTAAACTCTGGAGCTGGTTAGCTGTCGCCGTTAGGCGGCGGCTAACACGGGCGCAGAGGTTAACCGTTTTCAGAAAGCCGCTCATGGACATCGAGACAATGCTCGCGCGCGAGGAAATCCGCGACCTCCGCCACAATTTCAGCTGGTATCTGGAAACCTGCAATCCCGATGCGCTGGCCGACCTCTTCTGGGAGGAAGGGGTCATCGACACGGGGCCTTGGGGGCGGATGGAAGGCAAAGAGGCCATCCGCAAGGGATACGGGCGCGCGTATCGCAACATGCCGCAATTCACCGCGCTGCACGCGGTCACCAATTCGCGGATCGTGGTCCGGGGCGACGAGGGCGAGGGCACATGGTACCTGCTCGACCACTCGCTGCGCGAACCGTCAAGCAACCCCCTGATCCTGGTAGCGCTCTACGAGGAACGCCATGCCAAGCGCAACGAACTTTGGAAGTACACAAGCCTCAAGCTGACTTACTTGTGGTCGGCGGAGCAAGGCAGGATCACCCCGGAAAATCCCATGCGTTTGCCGGAATCCAGCAAGAAAGCCTACCGCGAGCAGCAACCCCAAGCATCGCGCTAGCGACCTCTTCCACTTTGCCCGATCAACGGGTGCGCGGCCGCTTGATCCACCCCGTCAGGTGATCGCGCTGCTCCCGGGGAATGATCTCGACGCTTATGCCTGACGGCGAGATGAAGTAGCCCAAGTTGTTGCCCTCCGCGCCACGAATTCTGCGATTGCCAGCTCATCGAGTCGCATGCAATCTTGCGCTGACTCGCCCGACCAGCAGTACGAGTGGTGAACCCCAAGGACGCGCGGTTCCTACCTCTGTTTGCAGGGTACTGGACTTGTAACGGTCGTCTAATCGCATATCCGTCAAGGGGTATTTTGGGCATATTCCTCCTAGCTCCGATGTGGTGATCGGGGCGATGGATGTTTGGGTCTGCGCTTTTTGCTTCATTTGCACCGGTCATAGTCGTTTGTCGGGAACATGGTCGTCTACGCGGTCGAGACTTGCGCGCCGCATGATAGGTTTCGTAAGGATGGATCTTGCCAATGTTTAGTTCGCATTTTGCCGACATGGCACTTGCACCCGTTACAACGCAATGATCCAGCCCGCGTCCCGACAGGGACGGCTCGGCGCGCCCAAAGCGTGGACGCAAACGAGAATGAGGTTTTCAACTCGGCCTGTTGGCCTTTCTATTGTGCCCTGCGTGTCAGGCTGCAACGCCAGCTGAACGATTGAACAGTTCGCCGGTTTTGAGCATGGTGTGCATGATGACTGCAAGTTTGCGCGCGACCGCAACAGCCGCCCGTTTGAACCCGATCTTCTCCCTGAGCTTCAAGCCCCAGACACGCAAAGCGCTATCGGCATTCGTCCGCGTGAGGATCACCATGGCTGCTTCGTACAGCAATGCACGCAAGTGATTGTCACCACGCTTGGAGATGCGTCCGGCATAGTCGACCTCACCTGATTGATATCGCCTGGTGGTCAAGCCGATCCAGGCCCCAACGGAGCGTGACTTCGCAAAATTGGCCGGGTCCTCGATCGCTGCAATAAAGGACGATGCTGTCACGACGCCAATACCCGGGATGGTCATGAGCAACTGGCACTGCTCGCCCGCGCGCGCTGTGGCGATGAGCTGCTTGCTCAACTGCGCGACACGCGCGCGCAGAGCCTGCCATGCTTCAAGCATCGGCAAAACGATCCGCTCAAGCCCAGCGTTGGTCGCCAGCAGGGTGCGGATGTGGCCTTCTAATACGCTCCCTGCACTTTTGGGAACAATCAGGCCGAACGTTTTCATGACACCGCGAATCTGGTTCGATATCTGAACCGTCATCTTCTGTTCCCCGTCAGCACCTATGGCACAGATTTGAGGTTGTGATTTAAGGAGTGTTTTGGTCTCGTCGTAGTGACGAAGGAACGAAGATGAGACCAAAACACTCTGGCCAATCGAAGGCCTCTGCCGAGCGTGTGGTGAAGGATATTCGCCGGGCAACGCGGCGGCATTTTTCTGCTGAAGACAAGATCAGGATCGTGCTGGATGGCGGTCGTGGTCGAGTAGCTAGGCCATTCGGCATCGCCCTGGATGGCTTGCGCGGGGAAGACAGTACGCTATTTGAAAGCAACTTCAACGCAGAATTTAGCTTTTATGCAGACTGCTAGACCGAGCGCTCCCGAAACCATCCCGATACAAAATCCAGAAACAACCTTGTCTTAAAACTGGAACTGCGGCCATCGCGAAAGAAGGCGTTGAGCTCGATCTCGGCGGCCTGCCATTGGGGCAACAGCCGAACCAGAGACGCGGCCTCGGGCGAACCGTTTACATAGCCGACCGGCAGCGCACCTATCCCCTGCCCGCCAAGCGTTGCGGCCATGATCGCTACGGCATCATTGCTCAGGAAACGCGGTTCGAATTCGGGGACCACTTCAATTTGCGAGCCGCCGCTACGCAAATGCCAGACGAACCGATCGCCAGAGAGCGATTGGGTGAACGCGACCACCTTGTGCGTTTCCAGTGCGGACGGGACGGCGGGCGTGCCGTGTGCTGCCAGATAGGCGCGACTGGCATAAAGCCCGATCTCGACACGCCCAACGAGGCGAACCGCGTGCATCGCTTGTTGCAAGACGCCTGGCCAGATCAGCACATCCAACTGATCATCTTTAAGACCGGAATCATCGTTGATCGCAATCAAGCTGATCCGAAGGGCCGGATAATGCGCCATGAAATCAGCGATCAGCGGCAGGAGAAATCGGACACCAATCGCACTGGGGGCACCAATTCTCAGCAACCCCTCGGGCTCGCTCTGGAGCGCTTGCACCTCGCGCTCGGCGGTCTCCATCGTCTGGATCGCCTGCCGACAATGGGCGTAGAGCTTTGCTCCCGCCTCGGTGAGCGAAAGCGAGCGCGTTGTGCGGTTGAGCAAGCGGATGCCAAGTTCGGCCTCAAGGTCGCTTACCCTTTTGCTCACCGTGGTTTTGGGCAAAC
>JBJOLA010000114.1:0-4163 GCA_046045815.1 Pseudomonadota bacterium | reverse complement strand
GGTCGATCCCACCAATCCGATGTCGGCCAAGCGCATGGTCAAGGCCGTCAAGGAAGGCCGCACGCTGGTCATCTTCCCGGAAGGCCGGATCACTGTAACCGGTGCGCTGATGAAAGTGTTCGACGGCCCCGGCATGGTTGCGGACAAGGCCGATGCCCCGATCATCCCGGTCCGGATCGACGGCGCGCAATTCTCACCCTTTTCGCGGTTACGCGGCAAAGTGCGGCTGCGCACCTTCCCCAAGATCAAGCTCACAATCCTACCGCCGCAGCGTTTCGTAGTCGAAGGCGAAATGTCCGCGCGCCAACGCCGTGCCATTGCGGGGCGCAAACTCTATGACACGATGAGCAGCACGATCTTCGCGACATCAAACATCGAACGGACCCTGTTTGAGGCCTTGCTTGATGCACGCCGCATCCACGGCGGCACCAAGATGGTGGTGGAAGATGTGAAGCGGGAGCCTATGAGCTACAACAAGCTCATCATCGGGGCCTGTGCCCTAGCCAGACCGTTCCGCGCGGCCACGGCACCCGGCGATGTTGTCGGGGTGCTGCTGCCCAATGTGAACGGCGTCGTCGCGGCCTTCTTTGCATTGCAACTGATCGGACGCGTGCCGGGAATGCTTAACTTTACAGCGGGCCTGACGAACATGCGTGCGGCCTGCACCGCTGCGAACATCCGCACGTTGATTACTGCGCGGGCGTTCGTGGAGCAGGGTAAGCTTGGCGATGTGATTGCGGGGCTTGAAGCTGACGACGTGACGATGCTCTATCTTGAGGATGTCGGCGCGACGATCAGCGGTTTCGACAAGCTCCGCGCACTGGTGCAAAGCAAATTCTCGCGCGCCCTCCACAGGCGTGAGCGGATTTCGCCTGACGCGCCATCGGTTGTGCTGTTCACCAGCGGCTCTGAAGGCCTGCCCAAGGGTGTTGCGCTGTCACATAAAAACCTGCTCGCCAACTGCCACCAGCTGGCGGCGCGGATTGACTTTAATGCGAGCGATATCGTTCTGAATGCCCTACCGGTGTTCCATAGCTTCGGGATGACGGGCGGCACGTTGTTGCCGATCCTCAACGGCATCAAGACCTTGCTCTATCCCAGCCCGCTTCATTACCGGATCGTGCCGGCGCTGGCCTATGACAGCAATGCGACGATCATGTTCGGCACCGATACATTCCTCAGCGGTTATGCCCGGATGGCCCACCCATATGATTTTTACAGCCTGCGCTTCATCTTTGCCGGGGCAGAGCGGGTGCGCGATGAAACCCGCAAAGCTTATGCCGATAAGTTTGGCCTGCGGATCATGGAAGGCTACGGTGCCACCGAGTGCGCACCCGTGATCGCTGTTAACACGCCCATGCATTTCCGCGCGGGAACTGTGGGTCGGTTGCTCCCCGGAATGGAGGCCCGTCTTGATCCCGTGCCCGGGATTGCGGAGGGCGGAAAGCTCTCAATCCGTGGCCCCAACGTAATGGTCGGCTATTACAAGGCCGATGCGCCCGGCGTCCTGCAACCACCCGAGGACGGTTGGCATGACAGCGGAGATATTGTGACGTTTGACGATGAAGGCTTCATCACGATCCGGGGCCGCGCCAAACGCTTTGCCAAGATTGGCGGCGAGATGGTTTCCCTGCCCGCAGTGGAAGGCTATGCAGCGGCGGCTTGGCCCGGCTTTGAGCACGCCGTCGTCACGCGGCCAGACCCCAAAAAGGGCGAACAGATGGTGCTGTTCACCACCAACAAGACCGCCAAATTCGCCGAACTTTCTGCGTGGGGGAAGGCCAATGGCACCGCTGAACTGATGATCCCGCGTGACATCCGCACCGTTGAAGCGCTGCCCGTACTGGGGACAGGGAAGATCGACTATGTGACGATTACACAAATGGTCGAGTAGGCGTTCCGATCACCAAGTCGAATGCGCTTGTCGCAGGCCATATTGGTTTCTGCGAACAACGGATATCCGCACGCGTCCGCCCGAAACCCACCTGCCCGATAACGGACAATCAAAGACGTCGGGTTAGGCGAGATCAGGTCGTGAATGTATGGCAGCTACTACGGAAGCTTTTCGACCGTTCGAACGACCGGAATCTTAGCGTAGCTTGCCGAAATGCCGAACGGATGCAGGAACCTTCTCAGTGTTGCTGCTGCCCCACCAACACATTGACCGGACCCTCCACGACGGAGATATCAGTCATCTGCCCCAGCTCGGGGGTGAGCATTTTGCGCAAGGCGGCTGCATTGTCTTCGCCGACAATGGCGATATCGAAGCGGTCGTTGCGATAGTTGTGCGACAGACCCCAATCGCCGCCCTTGAACGTCTCAAGGAAGCCTATCAACTGTTTTTGCAGCCTGTCGATCTCGGCCAGGGTGTGGGTGACCTCGTTTGCGATCAGCAGCGGTCGCAATTCCGGGCTGGCCAGCGCCAGCGTCGCTTGCCAGGCGTAAGGCCGCTTCATGTTGACTCGGAAACGCCCCTCATCGCCCCACACCTGAACGTAGCCCGGAAATCTTTGCCGCTGGGCTCGGTAAATGAACATCTGGAGCAGCGCGATGCGCTCCTGTTCGGGTGAGAAGGTCTGGTGAAAGGTAGCCGCATAATAGCTGCGGATGTAGGCAAGGTCTCCCTCGGGCGGGGGGAAAGGGGTTTGTGGGGTCCAAGTCGCGGCAACGGCCGCCTGCGGGAATGCCGGCAGCGTGGCGCGAGGCCCCGGGGTGCACGCCGTGGCGAGGGCGCAGAGAGCAAGCAGGCCAAAGGGTTCCAAATCACGCATAAGCTCACCCTATCACAAAGCGAACCCGCTACCCCTAGTTTCTATATCGCCGACGCGGCCTGGGGACGCGGTGTCAATTTGATGACTGCTTTCGGGCAGCGCCATTCGATCTTTGGATGACAACAATGTTAGCGATGCCTATTATTCCCAGCTGCGTTGAAGTTCCCTCTGCCTTGACGCCCAAAAGCCTTCAGTTCAAACAAAACCAATGCCTTCCGAAATGACCCTCAACGCCAAGAATCTCGCTGGGCTGGGTGCGGATCGGCTCGCCGAATTGCTGCTACAGTTGGCACAAGGCGATGCCGCGGCGAAACGACAGCTTCGGATGGAACTGGCGAGCCGAAACGGAGGCGATGTCGGGGCGGAAATTCGCAAGCGGCTTGTAGCGATTGCCAAGTCGCGCTCCTTCATTGACTGGCGCAGGATCAGGGAACTCGCCCATGATCTCAATATGCAGCGCACGGCGATCATGGCGCATGTCGCGCCGACAAGGCCCGCCGAAGCTTTTGACCTGCTCTGGCGAATGCTTGAGATGGCCCCGAAAATCTATGAACGCTGCGATGACAGCAACGGCACGATTGGCTCGGTCATCAACATGGCATTGGACGATCTGGGTGCGATTGCAGGCGAGGCGCAGCTAGAACCGGACAAGCTGGCGGAACGAGTATTTGTGGGCGTCTGTGCCAATGATTATGGCCAGTTTGATGGGCTGATCGAGATTATGGCGGAGGCACTCGGCCAGCAGGGTCTGGGCATGCTCAAAACCCGGTTCGAAGAACTGGCGGCGGAGCCTCCTGTAAGATCCGTCAATGAAGAACGTCGCGTCATTGGGTTTGGCCTGGGCGGCCCGATGTATGAGGATGATTATGAGGCCAAGCACCATGCCCGCATGGTCAAAAGCGCGCTCACTGAAATTGCCGATGCGCTTGGCGATGTTGATGGCTATATCGCCCGGTTTTCAGACGAGGATCGCACCAACCCGGCCATCGCCGCCGGTATCGCGGAGCGGCTGCTCGGGGTCCAGCGGGCAGAGGAGGCAATGGCTGTGCTCGCCGGGGCAGAGGACAAATCGCAGAACGGCGGTCATTGGCCCGATTGGCTGCGGGTTAAGATTGATGCGCTTGATGCCTTGGGGAGATCAGGCGAGGCACAGGATGAGCGCTAGACGATCTTTGAGCGGAGCCTGAGTGCTGAATATCTGCGCGCCTATCTCAAGCGCCTGCCCGATTTTGACGACGAGGAAGCGGAAAGCAGGGCGCTGGCGCATGTCAGACACTATGCCAATTTTCACCACGCGCTGTGGTTTCTGATCGACTGGCCCTGCATGCGATGATCATGCGAGGTCCTTCTTCAACTGGCGGGCGGCTTGCTCATAGGCCGCTGCCTCAAAAC
>JBJOLA010000059.1:0-8174 GCA_046045815.1 Pseudomonadota bacterium | reverse complement strand
AGCTGATCAATCGTATCGCCCATCCCGCCGATATCGTCATAGGTCACGTCGGCGCGGCGGGCGTCCATCGGTGCTTCATATTCCGAACGGAGCTCGACTTCGGTGTTCGCGTCAATATGGACAATGCCCTTGGGGCTGGTCGAGACCACCGACAGGCGGATTTCCTGCAGCGCATAGGCCGGTGCCGCCAGCATCTGCTGAAGCTGGGGTGGCATGTCTGATCGGTCGAGCTGCTGCTGGCCTGCCGTCGCAACGATATCGCCCGCGATGAAAGGCCGACCCACAAAATTGCGCTTGAGCGCGTCACCCGTCCCATGAAGTCGCAGATTCTGTTGCGCGGGTGCAAAGACAACGCGGGTGGCGGCCTTCGATTCGGCCTTGCGCACTTCCACATATTCGCCCGAACCAACACCTGCGTTAATCCGCATCAGCCCGTCGAGTCGCAATACTTCGAGCCCTTCGTCTTCAGCATAAGGCAGGACGGCGCGTGCGGGCGTGTTACGTTTGCCAACGATTTCAACAACATCGCCCTGGACCAGGCTGAGGGACGCCATCGTCGCGGCGGACATGCGCGCAAAACCCTTGCCGCTATCTTCGGGTCGGGCGTTGGCAACCTGCAATCGCCCGAGATTCTTTTCACCATCTGCCATCGTCTTCGTCCGCCTTTGTTCAGCAAGACTGCAAAGATAGGAATGTGCGGGGCAGGTTGCACCCCCTAAGTCCACCAAGGACAAAAAAAGGGCCGATCCAAGAAGGACCGACCCTGAAAAGTTTGATAGGAGAGGATGCCTGAAAGGCACCTTCTTTGTGCAGCGCACCATAAAATGTTGCAAGTGCGAAATGATAAATCAACATTGCAAATATTGCACTCGTCGGATAAACGCCGTGCAACTAGCAGGGAATTCATTATGCGACGTTTGCCCTCACTTGCCGGGGTTGAAGCCTTTGTCCACGTTGCCCGTCTGGGCTCGGTCAAAGCGGCTGCGGAAGAATTATCTCTGTCTTCTCCTGCACTTAGCCGACGTATTCAGTCACTCGAACGGTTTGTGGATCGACCGCTTTTTGAACGGCGACACCAGTCAATCGTGACAAACGAAGATGGTGAGAAACTGATGCAATTGGTCGCACCGATCCTGGACGCGCTCACCGATGCGATTGAAACACTCACAAGCCCAAGCGCGGTGCTGCGGTTGCGGCTGGGGGTGATGCCTTTGTTCGCTTCCCAACGGCTGATACCGCACATGGCCGAGCTGCGTGCCTTGCATCCCTCGCTCCATATTGACGTTGATACCGCCGCTCACGGTGTGGCGCGGCTGGGTGAGGGGCTGGATGTTGCCATCTCATTGGCTCGTGAAATTGATCCCGCGCTTTATGCGCATCGGCTGGACCGCAACATGGTCCTCGCGATTGGCGCGCGCCGTTTGCTGCAGGGGCCGCATGCGATCACCGACCCCGAGCAACTGTCGGAAATGACGGTTCTCATCCACCGCGATATGCCAGAGACATTCAGCGAATGGCGCAAGGCGCTCCACATCGAACATGTTGAACCCGCGGCAACTGATCATTTCGATTCAGGGCAGTTGATGCTTGAGGCCGCGGCGCAAGGCCTGGGGATTGCGTTCATGCACCAAAGCCACCTCGACGACGCCAATGATGAGCGGCTCGTCAAGATTTTCGACATCGATGTCGTCAGCCCCTACAGCTATTGGTTCGTTTGTCGGCCAAAGACATTGCGGACGGAGCCGGTGAAACTGTTCCACGATTGGCTTGTGGGGTTGGAAGCGGCCTAGGCGATCAGGTGTGAACGGATCACCAGTAGATCCGCCGTAGAAACACCGAGAATCGCCTCAAGATAGGCTTCAATAGAGCCATGCTGCGCCGTGATCACGTCAAAGCTCGCCGCCAGATATTCCGCCTCTGCGCGGAGCAGCGGCAAAGCATCTTCGTGGCGGTTGGAAACCATGTCGCTATACCGTCCGTCACTCGCGAGAAATTTGGCCAAATTGTCGATCGTTGCGTTTGTGAGGAGATAATCTTCCAGGATCAGGTCGCGTGACACGCCCAGCGCTGCCAGGATCAGCGCCGCCGCTACGCCCGTACGGTCTTTGCCGGCAGAACAGTTGAACAGCAATGGAACCCGGCCTGCCTTAAGCCGCGCAAACATTTCGCGGTAGCTGTCCGCCTGAACAAACGGCAGCGCGCGGTAGAGGTCAACCATCGCGGCGCGCATCGTTTCGGCATTCACGGTGCCGCTTTCCATCAGCTTATGCAGTTCGCCCGCACTCACGTCATGGTCCCGCACCCAAAGCTCGGTGATCGTCGGTTCATGCCACGCGGTAGGGCGAAGATCGCGCTCCCCGTTGGCGCGAAGATCGCAGATGCTGACGATCCCCAATGCCTGCAGCGTTGCGGCGTCTTCCCCGGCAACGTCCGACATATAACCCGCACGAAACAGCATCCCCCAGCGCACATGCTTTCCATCAGCCGCAGAATAGCCACCCATGTCGCGAAAATTATGGCCGCTTGAGATCGGCACCATGCGTGGGCGTGTAAGAGTGTCGGCGGTCATTGCGGCTCCTGTGTTGGGAGCGGCCTTAACCCATGTTGCCGTCCACACCAAGGGGCAGGAACGCCGCGCGAAATTGTCCCGCCGCATTCATACGCAAGGCTGATCCCTCTCCCCCACGGTACAACGACACACGATTCTGGCCAGCACCAAGTCAGCCGAAAGACGCGCTGGTGAAACGAGGACGAGCAGTGAGTGGCAAATGTGAATGAGGAAAATCCAATTCGGCTGCACATAAGGCAACCTCAACACGGTTTCGCACACAGAGCTTTTCCATGATGTTGGTCATATGGTGTTTTACTGTCTTTTCGCTCAGACCAAAAGTGCGCGCAATTTCCTTGTTGGATTTTCCTTGCCCAACGCTCTGAAATACCTCTTCCTGACGCGGTGTTAAAATGGTCGGCGCGTTGGCATATGCAGGTGGTTTCTGTGATCCAACGAGCAAATTCGCAGCAAATGTCGGCGTGATATATGTTTGCCCGCTACTGACAATATGAATGGCGCGCAAAAGCTCAGCCGCGTCAGCATCCTTCAGAACATAGCCTCGAACTCCCGCCGCAAAAGCCGCGTGAACAATATCGTCGCGGACAATATCGGTCAGGATAACGATGTTCGTCGCGGACGTCAGGGATTTGATCGCTGAAACAGTATCGATGCCAGAGCGGTGCGAACTGATGTCGAGTAGAATGAGGTCAGGCTGGACCTCATCCGTAATTTTGTGCGCATCTTCGGTCGACTGCCCCTCGGCGACGATTTCAACGGTGGGATCGGTGCGGAGGACCATCAACACGCCAGCCCGAAAAATGGCGCGATGATCAACTACAGCGACACGGATAGGATTATTCATTGCCCAATCCGCCATTTAGTATTCCCGTGCTGATAATTCCTTCTCTGCGACTTATTTTAGGAAATGACCCAAATATAATATCATAAAAAAGTCGATATAAATTTGAAGTATTTTCAACATCTCGCTCAATGGAGCGACTATTATCAAACACATTTACGGTTTTATCTATCGTCATCGCAAGCCCCAACTGTTAAAGCGTCCCCACAATGGGCCATCCCAAACAACTTTGATCATTGATTACGTTGCCAATTTGGTTCAACGCGCACCGGCGCCCCGAAACGATTCTAGCATAAATTGCCGATTCGACAGTTTGGTGTAAGGTTTGTCATCATTCTATGCAAGCCCCCGAAAATTGCGTCGTCATCATGAGGCCTGCCTGATGTGCTTGCGTCGTTGATCCGCACTGTGCCAGCGCTCCACATTTGACGCTGCTGATCGGATGCGCCCATAGTCTGCGCCTTAGCGACACGAGGAAACCGCAATGAGTTTGCATCCCCATGATTGGCCCAGCGACGCGGCGACGATCCTGCCAGATCTGATCACCTTGCGCCGGGCGATTCACGCCGAACCCGAACTTGGCCTCCACACTCCCAAGACGCTTGCCAAGATCAAGGAAGCGCTGGCGGGTTTGCCACTTGAGTTCCGCGAAGGACCGTCAACCACAGGCTTGATCGCCGTCCTGCGCGGATCGGATAATGGCCGCAATGTGTTGTTGCGCGGTGATATGGATGCGCTGCCGTTAATCGAGGATACCGGGCTTGATTATAGCTCCACAGTCAGCGGCGCGATGCATGCCTGCGGCCATGATACCCATGTTGCGATGCTGGTGGGCGCGGCGCGGATGCTGTGCGCTAGGCGAGACCGGCTGGCGGGCACTGTACAGTTCATGTTCCAGCCTGGCGAAGAGGGCCATCACGGTGCGCGCTTCATGCTGGACGACGGCCTGATTGATCCGCTGCCCGATGCTGCTTTCGCGCTCCATATCATGCCCAATGCCCCGCGTGGTGTGTTTAGCGGCAAGGCCGGGGCGCTGCTCGCCTCATCTGACGTGCTCGATATCGTGGTGAAAGGTGCGGGCGGCCATGCCTCGATGCCGCACAGCGCCAATGATCCGATCCCGATTGCGTGCGAGATTGTAACCGCACTCCAGACGATGATCACGCGCAAGATTTCGGTGTTTGAACCCGCCGTGATTACGATTGCGAAGATTGAAAGCGGGACGACCAACAATGTCATCCCGGAAACCGCGCACATGCTCGGCACGATCCGGACGCTTTCTCCGCGGGTCCGCGCTTTCGTACACACCCAAGTCGAACAGGTGGCGACGCTCATTGCCGCAGCTCACGGAGCAACCGCCGAAGTGACTATCACTCAAGGATTTCCGGTAACGATGTGCGATGGCCGCGCAGTCAAATTCGGGCAGGAAGTGGTTGAGGATGTGTACGGCGCTGAGAATTGGCGGACACTAGATCATCCGATCATGGGCGCAGAGGATTTTGCTTATGTGCTGGAGAAAGTGCCCGGTGCGATGTTCTTCCTTGGCGCGTCACACGAAGGCAGCGACTGGCAGCATTGCTGCGGACTTCACTCCAACCGGATGATCCTCGATGACGCGGTAATGGCGCGCGGCGCGGCGGTGCATGCGGCGCTGGCGGAACGGTTTCTTGCGGATGGGTTTGAGGGTTAGGCTGGGATTGATCCGCTCATCCCCGCGCGAGCATCACATTCATCTGCGCCATTGCGACTGGCTTGGTCGGATCATCCTGCCACGCCATCGCTTCAATATTCGCCACTCGCCGCCCGAGCCGTTCGATTGTCGCGCGGGCGTGGGTCGGCAGCTCAATGGCACCGCGCATAAAGGTCGTGGTGACATTCACCGGCTTGAGTTGGGGGCGATCTTCTTGGCCAAGCGCGTCGGAAAGCGTGAGGAAGGCCACAGTCTCCAACAATCCAGCTAAAGCGCCGCCGTGCACGAAACCGGGGCGGCCACGTTTATCCTCGCCGTAAGGCATCGTCAGGATCAGACGGCCTTCGCTATCGCGGCTGGCCACAAAGCCCATTGTCTGAGCATAGGGGGAGAGGATCAGGTTCACGTCGCGCTCGTGAAAAAATATGTGCCCGCAACGTGCGCGATGGGCCTGTCTGGATCACCGTCATGCGCATAGCCGCGCACAAAGGCGATGCTCTTGGTGACGTGATAGCATTCGCCGTGGCCATAAACACTGTTACCCGGCTTGGCGGGCCTGAGGTAATCAATCCGGAGATCAAGCGTGGCTTGCGGCTGAAATTTACCTGATTTTAGCCAAATAGACATGCTCGTCACCATATCCATCATCGTGAGGATCGGGCCGGAGGCGAGGATGCCGGACACTTCATCGCTCACTAGCTTCTTGTCATAGGGCAGTTCTAGTTCGGCCCAGTCGGCGCCGTGCGCATGATAACGCGTGCCGATCACGGCATTGTGGCCGTTCTTGCACATGAATTTGATCATCGCGACGGGATCAAATTCCGTCTCTGGATATTGGGACATGGCTTGCGATAGCCGTGCTGTTGCGCGCGCGCAAATTTCAGTGCTGGTCTGCAACCCATCACTTGGTTATCGTCGCAGGGAGGCGGGCAGAGAATCGCCATTTGCGAGAGGAAGTCACCCAGAATGCATCCGTATATTTACGCCGCAGCGAACCCCGATAAGCCTGCTGTCATCTTGGCCGAAACCGGCGCGATCATGACTTACGGTGAGATGGAGGCAGGTTCCAACCGCGTCGCTCAGCTGATTCACGCGCGCGGATGGGGGCCGGGTGATGTCGTGGCGTTCATGGTCGACAATGATCCCCGCTACTACGAGCTCGTCTGGGGTGCGCACCGCACGGGCGTCCACTTCGTGTGCATGTCCACACGGCTGACGGCGGATGAGACCAACTACATCCTGTCGAATTCGGGTGCGCGGTTGCTGATTGTCTCGGCGAGCCTTGCTGCCCAAGCCGCTGAAATTGAAACGACCGCCGAAAAGTTCAGCCTCGGTGGGCCGATCCCGGGCTTTGCGGCTTGGGAAGATGCGGTTGCAGCGATGCCTGCAACCCGGCTCGACATCGAAACGGGTGGATCGGCGATGCTCTATTCGTCGGGTACGACCGGGCGGCCCAAAGGCGTAAAGCGTGCGACGGTTGAGGCAGAGGATATCGCCCTTCCCACGCCGCTCGCTCTGCTGGCGCAAGCGCTTTACAAGATCAATCCCGACACAATCTATCTGAGCCCCGCCCCGCTTTATCACGCCGCTCCGCTCGGCTGGTCGATGGCGGTCCACAAGCTTGGTGGCACCGTCGTGCTGATGAAAAAGTTCGATCCCGAAGGCGCGCTGGCGGCCATCCAGAAATACAAGGCGACCTGCGGGCAATTCGTACCGACCCATTTCATCCGCATGCTCAAACTGCCTGAGGCGGTGCGATCAAAGTATGACCTGTCGAGCATGAACTGTGCGATCCATGCCGCCGCCCCCTGCCCGGTGCCGGTCAAGGAAGCGATGATCAACTGGTTCGGGCCGGTCATCCAGGAATATTATGCGGGGTCTGAAGGCAATGGCATGACCTTCATCACCTCTGCCGAATGGCTGACGCACAAGGGCTCTGTCGGCACGGCAAAGCTGGGCGTCGTCCATATTCTCGATGACGACGGAAACGATCTTCCGCCCCGTCAGGAAGGGGCCATCTATTTCGAGGGGGCAACCAATTTCGTCTACCATGATGATCCCGAAAAAACCGCTGCGGGCCGCAATGCACAGGGCTGGTCGACACTGGGGGACGTCGGATATCTGGATGAAGAGGGTTTCCTCTACCTCACCGACCGCAAGAGCTTCATGATCATTTCGGGCGGTGTGAACATCTATCCACAGGAGATTGAAAACCACCTCGTCACCCACCCGCGCGTCGCCGACGTTGCCGTGATCGGCGGGCCGCATGAGGAAATGGGCGAAGAAGTCATCGCCGTCATCCAGCCGGTCGATATGGCCGAAGCCGGGGATGCCCTCCGCGATGATCTGATCGCTTATGCGCGGGAGAAACTGTCGGGCGTCAAAATCCCGCGCCGCATTGATTTCATGGCGGAGCTACCAAGGCATGACACAGGCAAGCTGTATAAGCGGCTCCTAAGGGATCAATATTGGGCGCGGGTTGAAAAGTGACCCGAAACGAATTGCATTTTCGCGACAATGCGAGTAAGGAACCTTATCCCCGACGGCGATGGAAGTCGCCGTCGGGGGGTTCAGGTCAGGTTAGATCAACAGCGAAGCTGAAGATCAGTCTCCATAGCCTGAACCGGATTGAGAGCCTCATACTCTCTCTCCTTTCGGTTCGGTCAGCGGGCGAAGGGCCACTCCCTCCACCGTCTGACCGAACCTTCCTGGCTTCAATGTCGAAATTTTATAGTGTTAACGCTTTGCCCCGCCGGAAACGCAGCGTGATCTTACTTTCCTCCGCGTCTCCGCGCCTCTGCGCGAATTCAACTTTTCTTTTGCGCGCGGAGGCGCGGAGACGCGGAGAAGGGGGACTATGACCAACCGCATCGAATTCTTCTACGATCTCTCCAGCCCCTGGACCTACCTCGCTTTCACCAACCTTTCCGGGGTGATGGCGCGGACGGGGGCATCTGCAACGTTGCGGCCAATCCTCGTCGGCGGGGTGTTTAATGCGGTGAACCCAGCGGTTTACGCCGCGCGTGAGCAGGCCGATAGTCGGCGCTTGCAACATAGTTGGAAGGTGCTCAAGG
>JBJOLA010000042.1:0-4454 GCA_046045815.1 Pseudomonadota bacterium | reverse complement strand
CTGCTGGATCGGTTCACCGACCAGCGGGATCGCACCGAACAGGCCGGTAATCACCTTGGCGCCCCAGAAGCTCATTTGGCCCCAGACGATGACATAACCCATGAAGGCGGTGGCCATCATCAGCAGGAAGATCACGAGGCCAAGCAGCCACACCATTTCGCGTGGTGCTTTGTAAGAACCGTAAAACAGCCCCCGGAAAATATGAATATAGACGACGATGAAGAACATCGACGCGCCGTTGGCATGGGCATAACGCAGCAACCAGCCCGAGTTCACGTCGCGCATGATATGCTCAACTGAATCGAACGCAACGCCTGCGTTGGCCGCGAAGTGCATCGCGAGAACAATACCGGTGATCAGCTGGATCGCCAGAGCGGCACCGGCAAGAACGCCAAAATTATACCACCAGTTGAAATTGCGCGGCACAGGATAACCCGCGCCAATCGCATTGTAGAGGAGACGCGGCACAGGCAGCTTCTCGTCCATATATTTCATGAAGGGATTTGTAGGCTGATATTGTTGCGCCCAGGAAAAACTCATCGTCTTTTATCCTTAGCCGACCTGAATGACGGTATCTGATTTGAACACATATTCCGGAACCTCAAGGTTCTTCGGTGCGGGGCCCTTGCGGATGCGCGCAGCGGTATCATATTTTGAACCGTGGCACGGGCAGTAATAGCCGCCATATTCACCTTTGGTCTCACCCTCAGCGGCACCGAGCGGCACACAGCCGAGGTGGGTGCAGACGCCCATCGTGACGAGCCACTGCTTTTTGCCCACTTGAGTACGCTCTTCCAGAGTTTGCGGATCGCGCAGTTCGGATAGATCAACGTTTTCGGCCGCCGCGATTTCGGCTGCCGTCAGATGGCGCACGAACAGAGGTTGTTTGCGAAAGATCGTCTTAATCGACTGACCTTCCTGGATCGCCGTCAGATCAATTTCCGTCGACGATTCGGCGAGCACGTCTGCGCTCGGGTTCATCTGGTTGATAAGCGGCAGCGCAATTGTTGCAACACCAACGCCGGCAAAACTCACCGCAGCGATATTGATGAAATCCCGGCGCCGAACGCCGTCTTCCACAATTACCGCAGCTGCTGTTGCCGCTTTACCCTTTTTGACCGCTGCCATGTGCAAAACCTGCCCTTGATTCGTTCTCTGGTGTGCCCCCTGCCCGATCCCTGCACCCATTTTCGGGCGGTAAAATCACGGCAGTTGGTAAACCCCCACGCCCCAATATGGGCGGTTGGCGAGGCCAATAGCGATGTTGCCAAAAGATGCAAATAGACAATTTCGCCTTCTTGCATGCAGAAAGCGCATTCGCGTAAAGCACCGCCATGCGGATCGCCTTATACCAACCCGAAATCCCCGGCAATGTTGGCGCGATTTTGCGGCTCTCAGCGTGTTTTGGCGTGGGGGTTGACCTGATCGAGCCATGCGGCTTCCCCTTTTCTGATAAGCGGCTGAAGCGCGCGGGCATGGATTATATTGATCTGGTCGAACTCGCCCGCCACGCGGATTGGGTGCACTTCCGGCGGGCTGCGCAGGGGCGGATCATCCTCTTGTCGAGCAAAGCGGAAACTCGGCTTACCGACTTTGCCTTCGCGCCCGATGATGTGCTGCTGATGGGGCAGGAAAGCGCTGGCGTGCCCGATGATGTGCGGGCCGCCTGTGCGGCGCAGATCAGAATTCCACTCCATCCTGCAGTTCGGTCCTTGAATGTCTCGGTGGCGACTGGCATCGCGCTTGCCGAAGCCCTTCGCCAAACGGAGCAATTACCCCGATGATCATTCTCGATACAGAGCAACAGGCGGCGCGAAGCTGGTTCGAAAGCCTGCGGGATCGGATTTGCGCCGCGTTCGTGGAGATTGAGCGCGAAGCCGGGAGCGATGCCACCTTCGCTTACACGCCGTGGAACCGCGACGATGATCCAGACGCCGCTGGCGGTGGCGGCGTGCAGGGCCTGATGAAGGGGCGTGTGTTTGAGAAAGTGGGCGTCAACGTCTCCACTGTGGGCGGCGCGTTCGCACCAGACTTCGCCAAGTCCGTGCACGGCGCATCAGAAGATCCACAGTTCTTCGCGACCGGGATCAGCCTTGTCGCGCATATGGCCAATCCCCAGGTGCCAGCCGTCCATATGAACTGCCGGTTTCTGGTCACGCAAAAGCGCTGGTTTGGCGGCGGTGCTGATCTCAACCCGCCAATCCCCTACGCCGAAGATACAGCAGACTTTCACGCGCGTTTCAAACAGGCCTGCGATGCGCATGATCCTGAGCATCATCCCCGTTTCAAGAAATGGGCAGACGATTATTTCTGGATTCCCCACCGCGGCGTTCATCGCGGCGTTGGCGGGATTTTCTATGATCATCTTGAAGGCGCGTTCGACGCCAATTTCGCTTTTACGCGCGACGTGGGGGAGGCATTTCTTGATATTTATCCTGCACTCGTCCGCCGGCGCATGAATATGCCCTTCACAGAGGCAGATCGCGCCCAGCAATTGCGCTGGCGCGGCCTTTACGCTGAATTCAACCTTGTCCATGATCGCGGAACATTGTTCGGCTTGAAGACTGGCGGCAATATTGACGCAATCCTGATGAGCCTGCCGCCACTCGCCGCCTGGGATTAAACCGGCGCGGCCAGCTTTTGATAAACCTTCGTGGCGAACACGGTCGAAACCAACCCGAGTGCAGCGGAGACCATCCCCCCCGCGAGGGCCGCCATTACTTTTCCGAGAAGTTCCACCCCAAGCGCTTTGCCCAGGAAACCAAAGATGATTCCCACGACCGATGTCGCAGCAGAGGTCGTCACCAATGCAACCACCAAGTATAGCAAGAACACCGCCAGCAATTTGGCGAAATTCCCTTTGGTCAACGCGAATGAACCGGCGATGGCGGCAAAAACCGGCGGGTTTTTGTCAACGAGACTGCCGATCAGCGGGAGCAAACGGGCGCTCAGCCACATCAGAAGGGCCACAATCCCCAGCAAGTAAATATTCGCCCACGCCGGGAGCTGCGGGATTTCTGCAGTAAGATCATAACCTTGCTTCGAGAGGCCCATCACGAGCGGCAATGCCACCGCGATGATCGCAACGCCAACCAGCGCGCCGATTGCCAAAAGTTTTGGAAATCTAGCAGCGCCGCGACGGAGCGCTTCTCCCACGCTCATCCCGCTCGACAAGGTAAGCGCCGTGATCGCCAACTGGCCAATCAGCGAAAGGGTAAGCGAGGCAAGCACCACCAAGTCCGCGACAAGCTTGATCCCAGAACCGTCTGTCTGCTTCACCAATCCGTTCGCAATGTCCACACCAGCGCTACCCAGTGCCAGCGTGGCCAAGCTCAACGGCAATAAAAGGTGTAGCTCGCGCTGAATGAAGGCGATGCTTTCATCCCAGATTGTCGTTATGGATAGGGTCATTGTGGCTCCGCGAGATATGGTGCGGCCCTGATGGCACTTGGAATGCGGGTTTGGCAATGGCAGAGCATGGCAATGGATCAACATGACATTGACTGGAAGGCTGAATCCCAGCTCATTCCCTATGAACAGAGCTTTGCGGCGATGGAGGCACGGGTTGAGGCGATCCGCGCGGGGGGCGCATCTGAACAGATTTGGCTGCTCGAACATCCACCGGTCTACACGGCAGGTACGAGCGCAGACCCCGCAGAATTGCTTGATGCGCGCTTCCCTGTGTTCAATGCCGGGCGCGGGGGACGCTACACCTATCACGGGCCGGGCCAGCGGGTTGGCTATGTGCTGCTTGATCTGGCCAAGCGCAACCGCGACGTGCGCTGCTTCGTCCATGCGCTCGAAGGGTGGGTGATTGCCGCGCTTGCCGAATTAGGCGTTGAAGCTTGGCGGGCGCCGGGGCGCATTGGCATCTGGACCAATGACGGTGGGCAGGAAGCGAAGATCGGCGCGATCGGCGTGCGCGTGCGGCGGTGGGTTACGTTTCACGGCTTTGCGGTGAATGTAGATCCTGATCTATCCCATTTTAGTGGGATTGTGCCGTGCGGGCTGCCAGAATTTCCCGTTACAAGTTTGGCGAAGCTCGGCGTGCAGGCAGATTGCACGATCCTTGACGCCGCGTTGTTGCACACGTTTGCGGGATTCCTCAGCGCTGTTTCGGGCATGCAAAAAAATGCTTGAGCTATTGATAGTTTTGTTTTAATGTCCACTACGATTTGGGTATTAAAGGCAACATGCCGTCCAAATCCTTTTTTACCTCGGGAGTTTATTTTAATGCGCAAGATCATCACAATTTCGACTGTCGCTGCGGCAGCTCTTCTCGTCGCTGCTTGCGGTGGCAGCCAGCCAGCGGCAACTGACAACAGTGCAGCCGTTACAGAAATGAACGCTGCAGACGCTATGGAAGGCACCACCAACGACGCGATGACCAACGTCGACGCGGCAACCGGTGCAGACGCCAACATGGCTGCTGACGTAAACGCAACGGCTGCAGC
>JBJOLA010000003.1:0-16108 GCA_046045815.1 Pseudomonadota bacterium | reverse complement strand
CCGCCGAGCAACGTACGCGCCTGAAAACTGATGAGCGGCGCGATGACCGCACCGCCAATCGCGGCAAATGAGCAGCTGGCAATCGCAGCAACGAACAAGGCGGCGAGAACGTGGGAAGAGGTTTGGCTCAGCCGGTGTGAAAGCGCCTGTACTTTGCCGCCCATCTCGGCAAGCAGAACAGCGATAAAGACCGGCAGTAATACGTCCATTCAATCAGCCATAGAGGCGTTGATTGACCGCCGCCAGATATGTTGTCGCGGTGGCTTGGTCGAGCTTCTCGCAGCCGATGGCATCGCGCATCGTGTCAAGAAAGGGCCGCACCATCGTCGCGACTTTTGTTTGAGCAAGCGCGCTTTCCAGGCCGTGCGCCAGTTCAGCAAGTGGCAGCATGCCGTGCGCAATAGCGACGCGGCGCACCTCATCCACCTCATTGGCGAGCCGGGCGATAGTGATGTGCGGAAGCTCCGCCGCAATCTGATCAATCCGGTCAAACAGGCGCGCCTGCACCTGCATCATCCCGTCCTCTGAAACCCCCATCTGCCCCACTCCTTTTACCCCTAGAGCAGAGCTTGCGCGCAAAGGGTTACCGAAACGTTAACGATGACAAAGAATTTCCCCAATTCACTCCTCATTCACAAAAGATACATGATATCATCAAGAAAATATGAGGAGGTGATCTTGGCTATTCGATTTCTGAAATCTCGCGCGATTGCAGCATTGGCAGGTCTGGCGGTGCTGACCGGCCCGATGACCCCGGTTGCATCTCGCCCGATTGCCAAACCCGCTTCCGTGCGGAACATGCCCTATCCCGGCGGCCCCGTGCGCTGCAACCGGAGCGATTTAGACGTTTACGGACAGCCGCGCTGGCAAGGGGGCTATGTCGGGACACAGGGTGGCGCGCCGATGCCAGCTCCGCAATCGACGGCGCCTGCACCACCCCCGATGGTCAAGCGTTCGATGGATAGTGCCATCGGCCGGATTGCGCCGCCTTATCCCTATCCCGGTCCTTATCCGCAACCGCCCCGTGAAGAACGGGAACGTTACGCAGGTCAAGCCGTCGCCAGCATCAAATCCGTCACGAGCGATCCGGTTTCAACCTTCTCGGTTGACGTCGACACGGGTTCCTACGCCAATGTCCGCCGATTTCTAACGCAGGGTCAGCAGCCCCCTGTGGCAGCCGTGCGGACCGAGGAGATGCTCAACTATTTCCGCTACGATTATCCAATGCCCAAGGATCCGTCCCGCCCCTTCAGCGTTACGACCGATATGTCCACAACCCCGTGGAACCTGGATACCCGGCTGCTGCGTGTTGGCATCCGAGGCTATGATCTGGCGCAGGGTCAGCGCCCCGCGACCAATTTGGTGTTCCTCGTCGATGTATCGGGTTCGATGATGAGTCAGGATAAACTGCCGCTCGTCAAATCGGCGCTATCGATGCTCGCGGACCGGCTGACGTCTCGCGATAAGGTGTCGATTGTGGTCTACGCCGGAGCCGCCGGGATCGTGCTCGAACCGACGAGCAATGCCAATCATGTCAAAGCCGCGCTCGATTGCTTACAATCGGGCGGGTCCACGGCGGGCGGGCAAGGTTTGGAACTCGCCTATGCCACCGCCAAAGCCCACTTTGTCAAAGGCGGCGTCAACCGCGTGATCTTGGCCACGGACGGCGATTTCAATGTGGGCATTAGTTCAGACGAGGGCATCGAAGCCATTGTCAAACGCAACCGCGAGGCTGGCATCACGCTCACCACGCTCGGCTTTGGTCAGGGCAATTATAACGAGGCGATGATGGAAAAAATCGCTGACATCGGTAATGGTAACTATGCCTATATCGACTCAGCGCTTGAGGCGCAGAAAGTGCTGGATGAAGAGATGGAGTCGACGCTTTTCACAATCGCCAAGGATGTGAAAATCCAGATCGAATTCAATCCGCGTGCGGTGAAGGAATACCGCCTGATCGGTTATGAGAACCGCGTGCTGGCCGAGGAAGATTTCAACAACGACCGGGTGGACGCTGGCGATATCGGGGCGGGCCATCAGGTTACCGCGCTCTATGAAATCGTTCCGACAGGTGCAAAAAGCTGGCAACCGGAACGTCGCTATCAAACCGGCACCGCGCCAAGTGTCGCGAGTTCAACACCGGCAGCTGAGATTGCATGGCTCAAGCTGCGCTACAAACTGCCGGGTGGAGACCGGTCGATGCTGATCGAGCAGCCAGTTTCAGCGCAGCAAATGCAGGCGGCGCGTGCACCAACCGGAGATATGGCATTTGCCGTTGCCGTCGCCGGATTTGGCCAGAAATTGCGCGGCGATAAATATCTCGGAACCTTCAGTTTTGCCGACGTCAGGCGCCTTGCGGGTGGCCAGCACGATTATCTGCGCGCGGAGTTTGTGAAGCTGGCCGCGCTCGCTGATTCGCAGGGCGGACACGGGGATGGGCGTGAATAGCGTGAACGCTAACGCACTGCGAATATAACATCTGTTACAATTCAAAGGATTAGAGCCGTTTTGGTGAAACAGGGCGTCAATCGCTGGACTCTTTCCGATTGCTTGATAGGTTGTTTCCCAGCGGAGTCGCCGTGCGCATCATCCGCGCAGTCAGAAACACCCTAAGAGAGGGGAAAGACAATGAATTCACTCACCAAGATTATTCTTGGGGCTTTGGCAACCACGGCAGTCGCTTGGTTCTTACACGGCCCTATGCACTTCGGCGAAAAATGCGCCGGTGCAGCACCAGTAGTTGAGGCAGCACCCGTTGTCGCTGGCCCCGCAACTGCAGAAGCAATCACCGACTGCCAGACCAAGGTCAACGCGCTTATCGCTGGCAAGACCATCAACTTTGCAACGAGCGGCGCGGCAATTGCGGCTGATTCAATCCCGTTGATTGATGCCATCGCGACTGATCTTAAGGCATGCAGTGGTACAACCGTCGAAGTCGCGGGTCACACCGATGCTGCTGGCGGCGATGCGGCCAACCAAACGCTATCTGAAGCCCGTGCAAATTCGGTTACGCAGGCGCTGGTTGAACGCGGCGTGCCAACGGATCGCTTGCTGCCTAAGGGCTACGGCGAAACGGCTCCGCTTGATCCAGCCAATACACCGGCTGCTTATGCGAAAAACCGTCGTATCGAATTCAAGGTTGCTGCGGCAGCCAATGCCGCGCCAGCGGCTCAATAGGGAGAGACATCATGTTTCTACACACACTCATTCCCGCCCTGGTCGCCTTCGCGGTCGGCTTGCTTGTTGCTTACCTCATTTGGGGTAATGAAAGCTCAGACAACGCCTGATCGGCCATAGCGTTTAGAAAGGAATTCAATCATGTGGCCACTTTGTACAGCCAATAATAGCCTCTGGCTCCTCCTCCCGTTCCTGATCGGTCTGTTGACCGGCCTTTGGGCATGGAAGCGCTGGGGTAGCAGTGGATCAAGCTACGCTTATGAAGCGCCGGTTGCGGCTCCCGTGCCAGCGCCCGTGCCGACACCCGTCGCAGCGGCACCTGTGAGGGCACCAGAGGCCTTCGTAGCACCCCCTGCACCTGCACCCGTCGCGGCGGCTCCCAAGCCGGTTGTTGCTCCTGTAGCGGCGGTGCCGATTGCAGCCGCCGCTGCTGCGCTGACAGCCATCGGCATCCCTGCTGCTGTTGGAAAGGCCGACGATTTGTTGCAGATCAAGGGCGTTGGACCAAAGCTCAACGCGTTGCTCAACAGCTTGGGCATCAGCCGCTTTGATCAGATCGCCGCATGGGGCGCGTCTGAAATCGCAAAGGTTGACGGTCATCTCGGCAACTTCAAGGGCCGGATCGAACGCGACAGCTGGGTTGAACAGGGCGGCCTGCTTGCCAAGGGCTTGATCAGTCAGTTCGAAGCAAAGTTCGGTAAGCTTGACAGCGAAAACCAATAACGCGTCACGCCAGAAACAGTCGCGCGTCCGTCACTTGGTGGCGGGCGCGCTTCTGCTTGTGGCGCTGGGCTCCCCCGGACCTCAAGCAGTTGCGACCGCGCAGTCGATTGCCGATGAACAGCGGATCCTTGCCCAGGCCAAGGCGCAATCTGCTGCGGCTGATGCGCGCGCCGCCAAAATAGAACGACAAGCCACTGCCGAAACCAGCGAAGCCGAAGCCGCCAAACAGCGTGCGGCTGCGGTGGCGGCGCGTATCCAATCAGCCGAGGCCGATATTACCGCCGCAGAAGCACGTATCCGTCTCATCGAACAGTTGCGTTCCGATCAGCGCGCGCGCCTTGCCGCCAAACAGGAGCCTGCCGTGCGGCTCATTGCTGCGTTGCAAATGATGGCACGACGTCCTCCAGCTTTGGCGCTTGTCCAGCCAGGCTCACTCAGGGATCTGGTCCATGTACGGGCGATCCTGTCAACAATGTTGCCAGTCTTGCGGCAGCGTACAGCGGGCCTGCGCGCCGAGCTGGAAGCCGGCCGACGGTTGCGTGCCGATGCGGACCGAGCCATCGCGGCGATGGCCGCCGGGCAGACACGGCTCGAGGGGCAACGTCGCGCGCTCAACCGGCTTTCCGCCGAACACCGCCTGGCGTCGCAGCGTCTGACAGGAAGTGCGATCATCGAACAAGACCGGGCGATTGCGCTGGGCGAAAAAGCGCGAGACATCGCAGACCTCGTCCAGCGGATCGGCGCGTCGGCCGAAGTGGGGCAGCAGCTCGCCACGCTTTCTGGGCCGGTCCTGCGTCCTGCACGTCCTGGTGATCCGCGCACCGTGCCGGTCGATATTGATCATAGCCAGAACAGCCGCTTGCCCTACCGCATCCCGGTCGCAGGTCGCGTCGTAACTGGCCTTGGCGAGGTGTCGAGCGCGGGTGTCCGTGCGCGCGGGTTGACGCTGGCGGTGCGCACTCAGGCCCAAGTGATCGCTCCCAACGATGGACGGATCGTGTTTGCGGCGCAATATCGCGGCTTTGGACAGATCGTTATCATCGATCACGGATCAGGCTGGACAACCTTGCTCACGGGCATGGCCGCGCTTGACGTGAGCGTGGGCGACGCCGTTGTGCAGGGCAGCCCGATTGGCCGTGCGGGCGATGATCACCCGCAGATCACCGTCGAACTGCGCCACGGTAATCGCCCAATCGACATTACCCATCTGGTCGTCTAAACTGAGGTCATAACCCCGTTTAAGATTGAGACGATCGACCCATGACTAAGGCTTTCATCCGCGCCGCTCTCCTCGTGTCTAGCGTTGCGCTGATCCCTGCGGCAACCTCTGCCATCGCGGCGGTGGACGCCAGCACATACCGAGAGATGGACCAGTTCCTGGCGGTGTTTGAGCGCATCCGCGGTGACTATGTTGATAAGGTGGATGACAAAGCGCTGATCAAAGGCGCGATTGACGGGATGCTTGCCAGCCTTGATCCACACAGCTCCTACCTCGACGCGCGCGATTTTGAGCAGATGCGGGTGACGACGGACGGCAATTATGGCGGGCTTGGCTTGTCCGTGTCGATGGAAGACGGTGCGGTTAAGGTCATCGCCCCCACTGAAGATTCGCCCGCAGACAAAGCGGGGATGAAGGCTGGCGACTATATCACCCACCTTGATGGCACTTTGATCTACGGCGGTACGCTCGATCAAGCGGTGGATAAGATGCGCGGCAAACCCGGCACCAGCATCAAACTGACCGTCGTGCGCCCGGGTCGCGATAAGCCGTTTGACGTGACGATCACCCGCCAGATCATCGTGGTGAAGCCGGTGAAATGGGAAGTGAAAAACGGCATCGGCATCATCAATATCAACGGCTTTTCCAAAAACACCGGGGCAGACGTTCGCGCCGCTTTGATGGGGGTGGATAAATCGCTTGGCCATCAGCCTACAGGCTATGTCGTCGATCTGCGGTCGAACCCCGGAGGGCTGCTCGATCAGGCGATTGAGGTGTCAGACGCTTTCCTCGAACGGGGAGAAATCGTTTCACAGCGTGGGCGCGACAAACGCGATATTGAGCGTTACTTTGCCCGTCCGGGCGATTTCGCCCACGGCCTGCCGATCGTAGTGCTGGTTGATGCCGGTTCAGCGTCGGCGGCGGAAATCGTGGCGGGTGCGCTTCAGGATCAGCACCGCGGTCTGGTGATGGGCGAACGCAGCTTCGGCAAGGGTTCGGTCCAGACCCTGATCCCGATGAGTGAAACCACCGCCTTGCGCTTGACGACCGCCCGTTATTACACGCCGTCGGGGCGTTCGGTCCAAGAGGGCGGGATTGAACCCGATATTGCTGTACCGCAGCTTTCCGATCCCGATTATAAATCGCGCCCGCGTTTCCGTGAGGCCGATCTCGGACGGCATCTGATCAACGAGGCCAAAGTCGACAATAGTATTCTCGAAGCCGACACCAAGCCCGATCCGCGCTTCAGTCAAACCGCCGATCAGTTGAAGGCCAAGGGTATCAAGGATTTCCAGATGTCATATGCGCTTGACACGATTGCCCGGCTCGCGCGGACGCAGACCGCAGCCGGGGCCGTGCGCAAGGGCAGCCAGTAGGCACGCCGGGTGACCGATTTCGCCAAAGCGCGGGGCCTGGCGCTCGCTGTTCCGCTGGTGTTGATGCTCGGCGCGTGGGGCTCGCAATTTATCGGCGGCCTCGTGCCGTGTGAGATGTGCATGTGGCAGCGCTGGGCGCACGAAAGTGCGATTGGTTTGGCCGCGTTGACGTTCCTCCTGCCCAAGCGCTGGCTGATTGCGCTCGCGGCGCTGGCGATTCTCGTCAGCGGCGGCATCGGATTCTGGCACGCCGGCATCGAATATGGCTGGTGGGAAGGGCTCACGCAGTGCAGTCGTCTGGGCGGTGGCTCACTTGCCGAGATTATGAACACGCCGCTCGTGCGCTGCGATCAAGCACAATGGACGCTGGGGCCAATCTCGCTCGCGGGCTTCAACGGCATTTTCTCTGCTCTGGGCGGCCTTGCCGTCCTGCGGCAACTGGCGCGCAATCGGTGACTGATACCAAGGCGATGATCCGAGTCGATCAGGCCGGAGAATATGGCGCGGCGCGCATCTATGCCGGGCAGCTCGCCGTGATGGGCGCCCGTCATCCCGCCGCGCGGGCGATCCGCCATATGGCCTCACAGGAACAACGACATCTTGATGCGTTCAATAGATTGGTCGCTGAGCGCGGTGTGCGACCCACCTTGCTTCAGCCGTTCTGGCACGTGGCGGGATTTGCGCTCGGTGCGGTAACGGCGGCGATTGGACCCGAAGCGGCGATGGCCTGCACCGCCGCGATCGAGACCGAGATTGACCTCCATTACGGCGAACAGCGTGAACAACTGGGCGATAGCGATCCCGAACTGTCCGGCAAGATTGCCGAATTTCAGGCCGAAGAGCTTGAGCATAAGGCAACCGCACTAGATATGGGCGCAGAGAATGCGCCGGGCTATCCGCTGCTTAGCGCGGCAATCCGGTTCGGATGCCGCACCGCCATCGCCCTTTCCAAGCGTCTCTGAACTTGGTCATTGCAGGTTCATCGAAAATCAGCGAGACTGTCCTATGCGAAAGATTTTGATCCTTGCCACAGCATTGGCACCGCTTTCCTTCTCTGCTCCCGCTCCGGCGCAGGAACGGCTTCTCACCATTTTTGGCGATGACAAATGTCCTGCCGACACGATCTGTGTCGTCGGCAAAGAGAGCGATCGTTACCGCATTCCAAAGGCGTTTCGTGAACGTCTGAAATCCCCGGCAAGCACGAGCTGGGCTGTGCGCTCTCAGGCGACATTGACGGAAGGCAAGTCCGGCACGGGCAGCTGCTCGGCCGTCGGTGGTGGTGGCTGGACGGGCTGCTGGGCCGAAGAAATGCGCAAGGCTCGACTGGAAGCTCAGGCCGCCAAAAAAGGTGAGACTATTCCCTGAGCCAGATCACCCTCAATATTTACTCAACTCAACGTCCATCTTGCGGTAACCATTGACGAAGCTCTGCGACACGCGAACCGGCTCATCCAGAACTGTGACGCGCATGCGCCGCTTGGCCATTTCCTCCAGCAAAATCTGCACCTGCAATTCGGCAAGCCGCGCACCGACACAGCGGTGGATGCCGTAACCGAACGACAAATGGCGCCGCGCATTTTCGCGGTTGAGGATCAGGCGTTCAGCATCCGGGAACACGCTCTCATCGCGGTTGCCCGAGATGTACCACAGGATCACCTTCTCACCCTTCTTGATCTCTTTGCCTTCAAGAACGGCATCTTCGGTTGCGGTCCGGCGCATGTGCGCGAGCGGGGTTTGCCAGCGGATGAACTCGCTTGCAGCACTTGGAATGATCGACGGATCGCTTTCGAGCAACGCGCGCTGATCAGGATATTTGTTGAGGCTGTAAACGATTCCAGACATTGTATTCCGGGTCGTATCATTGCCGCCGACGATCAGCAGGATCAGGTTGCCCATGAATTCCTGCATGTCCATGTTCTTCATCGCTTCGGAATGGATCATCATCGAAATCAGATCGGGTGTGGGTTCCTTGTTAACGCGCTCATCCCAAAGATTTTTGAAATAGGCACCCATTTCATAGAGATAGCCCATGCGTTCGTCACGCTTGCTAGCGTCGGTGACAAGCTCGATATCGCCCGCCCAATCGGACCAAAAGGTCAGCTTGCGACGGTCCGTCCACGGGAAATCGAACAGGATCGCCAACATTCCGGTTGTCAGTTCAATCGATACCTTATCGACCCAGTCAAACCGTTCTCCCCACGGCAGCGAGTCGAGCGTTTCGGCGGTGCGTTGACGAATCTCGTCAGCCATGCGGACCATTTCTGTGGGGGTAAAGGCGGGCGCGACGGTGCGGCGCTGGTCCGTGTGTTTGGGACGATCCATCGCGATAAACATCGGCAGTTGAACGTCTGCGGCTGCGGTTTCGTCTCGGTCAGCAATGGTGATGCCGCCATGTTCGAATGATGAGGAATAGATATCGGGCAGCGCCTCCACATGCTGGATCGCCTTGTGGCTCGATACTGACCAATAAGGGCCAAACTTGCTGTCCGCACACCAATAAACCGGGGCTGTTTCACGCAGCTGACGAAACGGCTCATGCCAAAGATGGTTGGTGTAAAGTTCAGCGCGGCTGACATCGAGCGGATCGGAAAATTCAGGTTCAATCTTGAAAGCCGTCGCCATGTTTTGATCCTCTCGAGATTTGTTGGGTCAAGGATTGCCCCTGAAAACGTTCCAGCGTCGCCAACCTTATCACTCTGTCAGTTGCAATCTGCCACTGTTTACAGCGATGTCAACAGCATTGTTCATCTCAATGCCGCAAAATAGAGGGCAACTGGCCACCACACTTTCACATTCTGCTTGCAATGTAGGATTTATCCTGTGACACCAGCCCCCACAAGGTCGTGTTCAGCCTGGCAAAAGATGACCGCTGTCAAACAGCTAAAGTCCCTTCCACTTCCTGAGGATTCCGCCGTTTTTTTCCTACAGCGCCGGGCCGCCTCATCCCAAGAGCGGGAGCGCCGTTGGCATTATGGCATCACTCTAGCGCGCTGTCTCATCGTTAGGCGCTCTAGTCCCACAGGCTGGAAACCGAACTTTCGTCGGCAATCCGTTTGATCGCTTCACCAAGCAGGGGCGCAATCGTCAGTGTCCGGATCTTTTGGGCTGTCGCCACGGCTTCGGGTGCGCCAATCGAATCGGTGATCACCAGCTCCAGCAGCTCTGATCCCTCAACCCGTTCGACAGCTTTGCCGGAGAGAACGCCGTGTGTGCAGTAAGCCACAACGTCTTTTGCGCCCGCCGCCTTGAGTGCCGCCGCCGCATTGCAAAGCGTGCCCGCCGAATCGACAATATCGTCGATGATGATGCAGGTACGGCCCTCGACGTCTCCGATGATGTTCATCACTTCGGATTCCCCCGCCCGCTCACGGCGCTTGTCGACGATGGCAAGGGGGGCATTGTCGAGTCGCTTGGCAAGCGCCCGTGCCCGAACAACGCCGCCGACGTCGGGTGACACGACCATGATGTTCCGATCCCCAAAACGCGCCAGAATGTCCGCAGACATCACCGGAGCGCCGTAAAGGTTATCGGTCGGGATGTCGAAGAAGCCCTGGATTTGGCCCGCGTGCAAATCCACGGAAAGCACCCGGTTCGCGCCCGCCGTCGTGATGATATTCGCGACGAGTTTGGCAGATATCGGTGTGCGGGGGCCGGGCTTACGGTCTTGCCGCGCATAGCCGAAATAGGGAATGACCGCTGTAATCCGCTTGGCGGAGGATCGGTGGAGCGCGTCGATCATGATCAGCAACTCCATCAGATTGTCATTCGCCGGATAGCCGGTCGATTGGATCACAAAAACATCTTCACCGCGGACATTCTCATGTATTTCGACAAAGACTTCTTCATCCGCAAACCGGCGCACGCTGGCGTTGGTCAGCGGCATTTGCAGATAGTCGGCAATGGATTGGGCAAGCGGCAGGTTCGAATTGCCAGTGATAAGTTTCATGAGTGCGCTGTCCCCGGTGCAAGATTGCGGCCCTGTTAGCCGCAGTCGGCCGCAGGGGAAAGGGGGCATAAGCACCGCCTAAGGTCGCGCGGTGAATTTCCCCGACAGCCGCCATAGGCCGAGCATCATCGCAGCGCCGACAATGCCGTCGATCGCATAGTGCCAGCCGAGGTGGATTGACCCGATCCAGATCAATGCCGCGTAGAGGGTAAACACCCAACCCAGCCAACGGGCGCGGGCGAACCCGGCAATTGCGAAGAGCACCGCCATCGCGACGTGCATCGAAGGCATCGCTGATATCCCGCCCGCCGCAACCAAACCCTTGTGGTTTAGCTCACTTGCCAGCATCGCCTGAAAATCGAGCGCGGTGATGGTCTGCCCCGTTGCTCCTGCCGCAGTCGTCAAATTTGCCATTGCCTGATGCAGACCGGCAAACCGTCCCGGCGGGCCAACCAGTTGGTCATAATAACAGGGTCCCGCCGAGCCGAACAGCCAGGCACCAATCCCGCCGATCACGATCCACGCCGCCAGCCACGTGCCGAGCAAGCGCGCGCGCATCCGCACGTCCTTGATCGCCATCACAACCACCATCGGGAACGGAAACATGAAAACCAGCCAAATCGAATAAGCGCGGTCCAAAATCAGGGTCGCCGTCACGGACCCGAACAGAGCATGGCTGAATTCCCACGCGTCATGACCGAAGAACAGCATGCGGTCGATCTGTGCCAGCACCGGATCGAGCGGAAAGCCACGCGCGGGCAGGATCAGCTGCTTGAACAATTCAAACAGCGGCAGGGTTGATCCGCACAGCAACATCGCCACCAGTAGCCAAAGCGCCCGAACATCAAGCTGCCAGCGCCCCGGCGTG
The DNA here is from genome assembly GCA_046045815.1 of Pseudomonadota bacterium. GTDB lineage: Bacteria > Pseudomonadota > Alphaproteobacteria > Sphingomonadales > Sphingomonadaceae > Aquisediminimonas. The sequence goes on along the minus strand of JBJOLA010000003.1, from coordinate 4,799 downwards.
AACAGCGCCGCCCCCTGCGCGATCGCGGCAATCGCCAAACCTGCATAGAGCGCAATCAGCATGAAGCTGGCGAGGACGGGGCTGAAATCTCTGCTGCTGACGCCCGAGACCGTGACCATGAAAGCCGCCAGCAAACCAACGACGACCAGCAGTATAGCCATTGCCTTCATCAAAAAGGCGCGTTCGACCGTCTCAGGCAGGGAGATATCATCCCGTGGCGTGAGACCGTAACTCAACTCTCACTCCCCCCTTATTCGACTGCCTGCAGGTTTGATTGACGGGGCCTTCCAGCCGCCGCTAGCGGCCCCGTACAGCGAAAGGCAGCGCATTGACAGCCCCGATCACGCGACGATAAGACGACCTGCTTTTCGGATCGTCTCAATTTCGCTATGAGCCTGTGATGACCAACAGCCTGACCATCACATTCGCCCAACTGCCCCAACTCGTCGGAGACCTTGGTGGCAATGCTGACTTTATGCTTGCCGTGCGGGCGAAGGCAGATGCGGTTGATCTTGTTGTGTTTCCGGAGATGCAGATGATTGGTTATCCGGCGGAGGATCTTGTTCAAAAGCCTTCGTTGTCTGTGCGTGCTGCTGATGAGCTGGACCGGTTGGCGCTGGCGACAGCGGATGGTGGTCCGGCAATTTTGCTCGGCACGCTTCACCGGGAGGGGGACAAGCTTTACAACGCCGTTGTCCTGCTCGACGGCGGTAAAGTTGCCGCGATGCGCTACAAGCATGAGCTGCCCAACTACGGCACATTCGATGAAAAGCGCCACTTCTCACCGGGGCCGTTGCCCGACTTGATAGAGTTCAAGGGTGTGAAGATCGGCATCCCAATCTGTGAGGATATCTGGTTCCCCACGGTCTGCGCGCACCTGAAAGAGCAAGGCGCGGAGCTGATTTTGTCGACCAATGGCAGCCCCTATGAGATCGACAAAGATGAATTCCGTGCGAGCCATGTGGTTGGCGCGCGTGTGGCCGAAGTCGGTTTGCCAATTGCCTATCTCAACCGGGTCGGCGGACAGGATGAGCTCGCGTTTGACGGGGCGTCGATCATCATGAACGGAGATGGCAGCGTTGCGCATCAATTTCCCGATTGGGAGGAAGCCATCGTCGAAACGCGCTGGACTCGGGGTGAAGGCGGCTGGCGCTGTGAACCCGGCACAGTCGCGATCCTCGAATCCCATCCAAGCGATGTCTATCACGCGATTATGATTGGCCTGCGCAACTATGTGAATGCTAACCGCTTTCCCGGGGTGATCCTCGGTTTGTCGGGCGGCATTGATTCCGCGATTTGCGCCGCGATTGCTGCCGATGCGCTTGGGCCGGAACGGGTATGGTGCGTGATGATGCCCTCACCCTACACCAGCCAAGCCTCTCTCGATGATGCGTCGGCGTGCGCTACGCTGATCGGATGCCGCCTCGATACGGTGCCGATTGCCGAGGCGATGGGCGCGTTTGGCGGGATGCTGGGCGATCTGTTCGAAGGCCGTGCGGCTGACACGACTGAGGAAAATATCCAGTCGCGCATTCGCGGTGTCACGCTGATGGCACTCTCCAACAAATTTGGGCCGATGCTGCTGACTACGGGCAACAAGAGCGAGATGGCGGTTGGTTACGCAACGATCTACGGCGATATGGCGGGCGGCTATAACCCGATCAAGGACGCCTATAAACTGACCGTCTTCGCGCTTTCCAAATGGCGCAATGCAAATAAGCCGCGCTTGGGTTTGGGGCCAGACGGTCCAGTGATGCCCGAAACGGTGATCACTAAAGCACCAAGCGCTGAACTGCGGGAGGGTCAGAAGGACAGCGATAGCCTCCCCGATTATCCGATCCTCGATCCGATCCTGATGGGCTTGGTCGAAGATGAACTGTCGGTCGATGAGGTTGCGGCTCGGGGCTTTGATCGGGCCGTGGTCGCGCGCATCGAGAAATTGCTCTACATCGCGGAATATAAAAGGCGGCAGGCCCCGCCCGGCGTCAAGCTTGGCAAGAAGAGCTTCGGCCGGGATCGGCGCTATCCGATCACGAACGCATTTCGCACGGGGTGAGGTCGAGCCTTGACATTCTGGCCAATTTATGTGAATAAATTGGCCAGAAGGAGTTCCGGTCATGCGCAGCGTTGCATTGAGTGAAGCCAAGGATCATCTATCAGAATTCGTGCTTGCGGCGCAGGGCGGGCAGGAAATCTTGATCACGCGCCACGGCAAACCTGCCGCAAAGCTTGTGTCCGTGTCTACGCCAACTGACAGCCGCCGTGCCGAAAAATTAGCGGCACTGGAAAGGCTGACTGAGATTCGTGCTCAATTGCGTGCGCGTGGTATGACGGCGACCACGGAAGAAATGATAAGCTGGAAAAATGAGGGGCGGCGTTGACAGGCTATGTCATTGACGCCTCCGCAATGGGGCCGCTCATTATCCCCGATGAACACGACGAGCTGATCAGTATTCTGCCGCAAATTTTGGCGTCCGACGACGCGCTGGTTCCTCAACATTGGCGACTTGAAGTGGCAAACCTTGCCCGTATGGCGGTAAGAAAGAAGCGGCTGACAGAGAAATTGCTTGTTGAGGCGTTCAATGCGCTTTCTATTTTTGATATCGTATTGGATCCGCATACGGATACTTACGCTTGGGACAAGTCGCTCAGGCTTGCTGCGCAGCACGATTTGTCGGCTTATGACGCCGCCTATCTTGAACTTGCCATCCGTTCCAAGCGAATTTTTGTAACCAAAGACAAGGCACTTATTCGAGCAGCGCATAGCGAGAAAGTCGAAACCCTCTCCCAATGATCACCCCTCGCCCAATCACCACCCGTTTCGCCCCGTCCCCCACGGGCAATCTCCATGTCGGCAATGTTCGCGCGGCGCTGCATAATTGGTTGTGGGCCCGTCGGCACGGCGGACGTTTCATTTTGCGGATAGATGATACTGATCTTGCCCGATCAAAGGAGGAGTTCGTCACCGGCATTCGCGCTGATCTTGATTGGCTGGGGCTCGACCGCGACGGGGAGGAGCGGCAGTCGGCACGCTTTGATATTTACGAACATCATTTTGAGGCGTTGAAGGCGGCGGGCCGGGTCTATGCTTGCTATGAAACGCCCGAAGAGCTTGACCTGCGCCGTAAGATATTGCTCGGGCGCGGACTGCCGCCGGTTTATGAACGCAAGGCGGAGGGCGATCCGGCCCCGGACGGACGGACGCCGCATTGGCGCTTCAAGCTTGATCATAGCGCGCCGATTGGCTGGGATGATATGGTGCGCGGCGCGCAGCATTTTGATCCCAGTTTGTTGTCGGACCCGGTGATCCGCCGTGCGGACGGGTCGTGGCTGTATATGTTGCCCTCGGCGATTGATGATGTGGAGATGGGGATCACCCACGTCGTGCGCGGGGAGGATCATGTTTCCAACACCGCAACCCAAATCCAGATGTTCGACGCCTTGGGCAGGGCCCCGCCCACGTTCGCGCATGAGGCGTTGCTCGTCGGCACTGAAGGCAAGCTTTCAAAACGGCTCGGCTCGCTCGGCATGGATGCGTTTCGTGAGGCGGGGATTGAACCGATTGCGATTATGGCATTGCTCGCCCGTCTGGGCACGAGTGATCCGATTGAACCTGTCACTCACGCCCAGCCGCTTATCGACAGTATTGACTTCGCCCATTTTGGCCGGGCACCCGCACGCTTTGATGAGGTTGAACTGGCCCAGCTCAACGCGCGCATCCTCCACCAGACGCCGTTTGCGGCTGTGGCTGACCGCTTGCCCGTTGGCATCAATGAGGCGGGCTGGGAAGCTGTCCGTCCCAATCTCAACCGCCTGTCCGAAGCCGCAGATTGGTGGGCCGTTGTCGAAGGCCCGGTTGCTGCCAAGATCCCGCCTGAAGAACGTGACTATCTGAACCAGGCGGCAACCCTCGCCGCAGCGCTCGATTGGTCTGCTGACCCGTGGCACGCGCTGACGGGCGCGCTCAAGGAGGCGACGGGGCGCAAAGGCAAATCATTGTTTCTCCCGCTCCGGCTTGCGCTCACGGGCATGGAGCATGGCCCGGATATGGGCGCATTGCTGCCGCTGATTGGCAAGGAGCGGGCGCTGGAACGGCTCCAAGCTATTCAATGAAATGAGATATTGTAACCTATAAAGTAATGGTGTAACATCCGATTCGCGAAGGCTTTTACGCTTTCGCACGATAGGAGGATGTTATGGCATATAGTGATATCGACCAGTTACGCCCCACCCCGAAAAGCCTCGGCGTCACATTGCTGATCAACGGTTTGATCCTGACCGGCATCGCGTTCATTGCGCCGAACGTGAAGCAGATTGTCGCGGATCCGGCCACGGGCCTGATCAACATATTCACACCCACGCCGGTGCCCATTGACGAACACCCTGTGACGATCAAAGACGAAAATCCTCGTAACCCCTCAACGCCAGATCCGACTCCAACCCCGCCGATCCAGGCGAGCAAAGGATCAGGAGCGAGCAGCGAGTTTGTGGTTCCCCTTCTCCCGCCGATTCAGCCCGGCGGAGGTGAGACGTTCATTCAGGATCCGCCGCAGCCCCTTCTAATTGTTGAGCCGGTCCTCAAGCCAGCAAAGCTCAACCCGCGCTACGCTGGTGCGTTGCAGCCCGAATATCCCCCCGGTATGATCCGTGAGGAAAAAGAAGGCGCGGTGACGATCAACGTGCTCATCGGCGTTGACGGCCGGGTGAAGCAGGTGGAGCCAATCCGCTTTGATGAAGACGCCTTCCTTGCGGCCACCCGCAAACAAGCGCTTTCGAGCTGGCGGTTCCTGCCTGCCACC
>JBJOLA010000370.1:0-3372 GCA_046045815.1 Pseudomonadota bacterium | reverse complement strand
CCGAGTTTGACTTCATTTCCGGCCTCGTGAAATCAGGCCGCATCCCCGACGATGTGTTTGTGCAGGTGCTGACCCAATCGCGCGAGGATTTGATCAAGACCAGCTTCAAGTCTCTGCGCGGCGCAAAGCAGGCAATCGTTCATCTTTACAACGCGGTCTCGCCGGCGTGGCGCCGAATTGTGTTCGGGATGGAAAAGTCTGAGATCAAGGCAATCGCGGTCGCCGGTGCGAAATTGCTCCGCGATCAGGCGGCGGCTCAACCCGCCACCGACTGGCATTTTGAATATTCGCCCGAGACTTTCTCCACTGCCGAAATCGATTTTTCGCTGGAGGTTTGCGCGGCGGTGATGGACATCCTCAAGCCCACGTCTGACAAGCCGATCATCTTCAATCTGCCTGCAACCGTTGAGGCCGCGACGCCCAACATCTATGCCGACCAGATTGAATATTTCGGGCGGCATATTCCCAACCGTGAGAGCGTGATCATCAGCCTTCACACCCACAATGATCGCGGCACCGGCGTCGCGGCGACCGAGCTTGGCTTGCTCGCGGGTGCCGACCGGGTCGAAGGTTGCTTGTTCGGCAACGGGGAACGAACCGGCAATGTCGATCTCGTGACAGTTGCTCTCAACATGTACACGCAAGGTCTTGATCCGGGGCTGGATTTTTCGGATATTGATCAGGTCATCCAGACGGTCGAATATTGCAACGCCCTCCCCGTTCACCCGCGCCATCCTTATGCGGGAGAGCTGGTGTTCACGGCTTTCTCGGGTTCACATCAGGACGCGATCAAGAAGGGCTTTGCTGCGCAACAAATGCGCAATGATGAGCTGTGGGAGGTGCCCTATCTCCCTATCGATCCTGCCGATCTCGGTCGTTCCTATGAGGCTGTGATCCGGGTGAATTCACAGTCTGGCAAGGGCGGATTTGCGTGGGTGCTCGAACAGGATCAGGGCCTGAAGATTCCCAAAAAAATGCAGGCGCATTTCTCCCGCCATGTGCAAGAGCTGGCCGATGAAGTCGGGCGCGAGCTTCAAGCAGATGATATCTGGACAGTGTTCCAAAAGGCCTACCGGCTCAACGAACCCCAGCATTTCCAGCTCCTCGACTATGAGGAAACGCGCGCCGTAGGCGGTGACCGCATCTTCGCCGGCAAGATTGTGGAAAACGGCGTCGAAAAGAGCGTCAGCGGGCGCGGCAACGGCCTGATCTCCTCGGTCGTCGCCACAATTGTGGACAGTTTCGGCGTCGCGCTCGACATCGTCGACTATAGCGAACACGCCATCGGCCAAGGCACCAGCGTCAAAGCCGCCGCCTATGTCGAATGCAAGACGGCGGACGGGCGAACAGTGTGGGGTGTCGGCATCGACGAAGATGTCGCCACGGCAAGCGTGCGTGCGGTACTGAGCGCGGCGAGTGGGGTTTAGGGCGAAGTGAGTTTTGCACGGTCAGTTCCCCTGCGAAGGCAGGGGTCCAGACCAAAATAAAGAAACTTGATGTTGTCGGCTGGGCCCCTGCCTTCGCAGGGGAACGAATATATTCGACTCAAACTCACCTCGCTCCAGACTTAATAGTCGGTGCCACTTACTCGCGGACCTTGGGGGCGCTCACGCCGCTACACCGAGCCGTTCAGCAACAGCGTGAAGCCGTTTATCACGGGTCCATATTTTGCAGCCAGCGGTTGTGAGCACCGATCCAAGCAGATGCGCATCCACATACTGCAGCCCCGTGCCGAACAGCGATTGATTTTTCACAAATTTCATTATCAACGAATGCCTCATCGGCAAGAGCATCATGAGCTCGTTCAAGACCTCAATCGTCGCGTCACGGTTTCGAAAATTGCCCATAGCAAGCTCCCCGATGACATAGGGATGTATCACGATCCGCCTCGAGCTGAGCAATCCGGTCACTTCATCGTCAACTTTATCGAAATGATCGACCCACACCGACGTGTCGAGCAGGATCATTCTGCAGGAATCACGTCTTCGGGGCGCCCCCGAGGCGCAGCTTTGAACCCGGGCATTGTTCCTCCCAATGCCGCCAAACGGCGTTGAGCTTCCCAAGCGACCATGTCACGCAAGGCCTTGCGGATGAGCTCCGAATTCTCTTTGATTCCCGTACTTTCCTTCGCGCGGTTCCAAAGGTCATCGTCAATTGTCACTGTGGTGCGCATTTGAAATCTCCAATGGCATACAAAATAGCATCAAATGATGCAATTTTCAATGCGCCCGCTCAAACACCGCAGCAATTCCCTGTCCGCCGCCGATGCACATCGTCTCCAGCCCGTAGCGCCCGCCGCGACGGTGAAGCTCCCGCGTCAGGTTGGCGAGGATACGTCCACCCGTCGCGCCGATGGGGTGGCCAAGTGATATGCCGGAACCGTTTACATTCAATCGATCAAGTTGTTGGGGGTCATTGGCATCCCAGCCCCAGCCTTTGAGTACCGCAAGCACCTGTGGCGCGAATGCCTCATTGAGTTCGACCAGATCAATATCCTTCCACGCAAGCCCCGTGCGCGCGAAAAGCCGCTCCACCGCAGGCACGGGGCCGATGCCCATGCGCGATGGCTCACAGCCTGCCGCTGCCCAGCTATGGAACCAGGCGGTCGGCTCAAGCCCAAGCTCCGCCAGCTTATCCTCCGACACCACGAGGCACGCCGCCGCCGCATCATTTTGCTGACTGGCATTGCCCGCCGTCACAACCCCGCCTTCCAAAGGTCGCAGCGCACCCAGCGATTCCAAAGTTGCATCCGCGCGAAAGCCTTCGTCCTTTACAAACATCACGGGATCGCCGCGCTTTTGGGGGATCGCGACTGGCACAATCTCATCGTCAAACTTGCCGTCGGCCCAAGCGGCGGTGGCGCGCTGGTGGCTCATCACGGCATAGGCATCGCATTGTTCGCGGGTGATGCCGTAATCCTTGGCAAGATTTTCGGCGGTTTCGATCATGCCACTGATCACGCCAAAACGCTCCACCGGTTGAGACATCACCCGCCCACGCGTCAGCCGATCATGCAGCGTTGACGCGCCCATCCGCGCGCCGGTGCGCATGTCGGTGGAATAATATTCCACGTTGCTCATACTCTCAACACCGCCCGCAACCACGACATCGGCGGCACCCGTCTGCACCATCATCGCCGCATCAATGATCGCTTGCAGCCCGGAGCCGCAGCGCCGATCCAGCTGATATCCCGGCACCGAGATCGGCAATCCTGCTGCCATCGCAGACCAGCGCGCGATGCACGGGGCCTCTCCGTTTCCATAGCCTTGGGCAAAGATAACCTCGTCAATCCGCGCGGGATCAATCTTGGTCCGCTCGATCAGGCCTTTGAGGATCACCGCCCCTAGATCACCCGCCTGAATGCCAGAAAGC
>JBJOLA010000301.1:0-7576 GCA_046045815.1 Pseudomonadota bacterium | reverse complement strand
ATGGCGGCGGGGTGATGCTCTTTCCGTGCCCGTAATGCTGTGTTAGGCTCCCGCGCAAAGGAGAGTCGAAATGCATGATCTGGTTATCCGGGGCGGTACGATTGTCGATGGCAGCGGCGGCAAGCCCTATCTAGGCGATGTCGTGATTGACGGCGGCCTGATCACCGCAGTGGGCAATCTCACCGTGCAGGGCCGCGCAGAAATTGACGCGACTGGCAAGATCGTGACGCCCGGCTTTGTCGATATCCACACTCATTATGACGGCCAAGCGACTTGGGACGCGGAGATGGGCCCATCGAGCTGGCACGGCGTGACCACCGTCGTCATGGGCAATTGCGGCGTCGGCTTCGCGCCTGCCAAGCCAGACAAACATGATTGGCTGATCGGCCTGATGGAAGGCGTTGAGGATATCCCCGGCACCGCACTTGCCGAGGGCATGACCTGGGATTGGGAAACTTTCCCCGAATATATGGATGCACTGGAGAAGCTACCGCGCACCGTGGATGTCGGCACTCATGTGCCCCACGGCGCAGTGCGCGCTTACGTCATGGGCGAGCGTGGGGCGAATAACGAAGCGCCAACCGAGACCGATATCGCGCAAATGTCCAAGATTGTGGAGGAAGGATTGCGGGCGGGCGCGCTTGGTTTCTCAACATCGCGGACGGTGCTGCACAAATCGATCGACGGTGTCCTTGTTCCCGGCACGACGGCCACCGAGGAGGAGCTGATTGGCATCGGTCGCGCAATGGGCCGGGTTGGCCACGGCGTGTTTGAAATGGCGAGTGATTTGCGGCGCGAATGGAATGAGTTCGCCTGGATGGGCAAGCTCAGCCGCGAGACGGGTATGCCTGTGACGTTCGCCGCGCTCCAGTCCATCGCCAAGGAATTGCCGCTCGAAGAACAGATTGCCACGATGCGCGCAGAAAATGCCAAGGGCGCAAACATCGTCGCCCAGATCGCGCTGCGCGGCAACGGCATTATCATGGCGTGGCAAGGCACGGTCCACCCGTTCCGTTTCAAGCCGGCTTGGGTCGAGATCGAAACGCTGCCGTGGGCCGAACAGCTTGCTCATCTCAAAGATCCGGCGTTCAAGGCACGGATGCTGGCCGAAGAGAGTGTGTTCCCGGAAAGCGACGTGATCGAACTGCTGCGCATCGTCGCGGGTGGCTGGTTCATCCAGTTCGAGATGGATGAGGGCTTCAACTATGAACCCACCCAGGCCGAAACCATCATGGTCCGCGCTGCTGCTGCGGGTGTGACAGGTTACGAATATGCCTATGACATGCTGATGAAGGATGAGGGACGCGGGTTCATTTATTTCCCGATCCTCAATTATGCAGACGGCAATCTCAACTTCTTGGAGGCACTCCAGACGAGTGACGATACCGTCAACTCACTCTCGGACGGCGGCGCCCATTGCGGCACAATTTGCGACGCGGCCTCGCCCACCTTCATGCTGCAATATTGGGTGCGAGACCGGGAAGGCAAAAAGATCACGCTCGAAAATGCGATCAAGCGCCAGTGCCGGGATACCGCAATGCTCTACGGCCTTGAAGATCGCGGTCTGCTGGCGCCTGGATATCTGGCGGATGTCAACGTGATTGACATGGATGCAATCAAGCTCGGCAAGCCCTGGCTGGCATTTGATCTGCCGGCGGGCGGCAAGCGCCTGCTGCAAAAGGCCGACGGCTATGTCGCCACGATCAAATCAGGTGAGGTGACGTTCCGGGACGGCGTGATGCAGGGGCCAACCCCGGGCGGCGTCATTCGCGGGCCGCAGCGGGTGGAGATGGCGCTGGCGGCGGAATAGGGGCCCCTCAGCTGCCTTTGCGCCCAATTTTGCTCACCCGCGCGGTAACTTCGGCCTCTACGCGGGGCGGCACGAACTTGTGCACATCGCCGCCGTAGATCGCGATCTCTTTGACGAGCTTTGAGGCAATCGGCTGAAGCGCGACGTCGGCCATCAGGAACACAGTCTCAATTTCCGCGTTGAGCTGCTGGTTCATCCCCGCCATTTGATATTCATATTCAAAATCCGCCACGGCGCGCAGGCCGCGTACGATGACAGAGGCCCCTTGAGCTTGGGCGAAGTTCATCAGCAGGGCGTCAAATGCCACCACCTCAATGTTCCCCACCACATCCGCCACCTCGCGCCGCACCATTGCGAGGCGCTCCTCGACCGAAAACATCGGCGATTTTGACGGGTTTGTCGTCACCCCAATGATCAGCTTATCGACCAGCTTTGCGCCGCGCCGGATGATATCCATATGGCCAAGCGTGACCGGATCAAAGGTGCCAGGGTAAACGCCAATTCGGGCCATCATCTGTCTCTTTCAACGGTGTAACGGGCAATCGCGCGAAGCAAATCCGCCTCCGCGCCGTAGTTGGATAGATGCGCAATCGCCTGATCGACAAGCGCCCGCGCCTGCATCTTGGCACGGTCAAGGCCGAGCAGCGAGAGGAATGTTGCCTTGCCCGCCGCCGCATCTTTGTGCAGCGCTTTTCCCGCCACCGCCTCATCGCCTTCAACGTCGAGAATATCGTCAGCAATCTGGAACGCTAGCCCCACGTCGCGCGCATAGCCGCGCAGCGTCGCGCGTCCCTCGGGCGGTAACCGCCCCATGATCGCGCCGGCTTCCAAACAAAACCCAATGAGCGCGCCGGTCTTCAATTGCTGGAGACGCGTGACCGTCTGGAGATCGAGCGTCTGACCTTCAGCGGCAAGATCCATCATCTGCCCGCCTGCCATACCAGCAGGCCCGCTCGCCCGCGCCAGTTCCAGGATGAGTTCAGACCGCACGAATGGATCGCTGTGCGTCGCTTCATCGGCCAGTAAATCAAACGCCAGGGCATGAAGGGAATCCCCGGCGAGCACGGCCGTTGCCTCGTCATAGGCCTTGTGGACGGTCGGCTTCCCGCGCCGCATGTCATCATCATCCATGCACGGCAGATCATCATGGATCAGCGAATAGACATGGATGCATTCAATCGCGGTGGCCACCCGAAGCGCAGCCTGCGCGTCCACATTGAATAGCCCGCACGATGCGATCACAAGCAAGGGGCGTAGGCGCTTCCCCCCGCCGATTGCCGCGTGGCGCATCGCTTCATACAAGCGGCGTCGCGGATCGTTGGGCACCGCCAGCAACAGGTCAAACTGGCGATCAATGTCGGCGGCAGTCTGTTCCATCGCAGTGCGCAACAGCATTGAAGGCGCGCCCCCGCTCATCTCAGCTGGCATCAAACGGGGCGGTGCCCTCTGGCTTGCCGTCGCTGCCCAGGCTGATCTTCTCAATCCGCGCCTGAGCATCCTTGAGCCGGGCTTCACACTGCGCGCGCAAGACATCGCCCTGGGTGTAGAGCGTGATCGACTCATCAAGGCTGGCATCCCCCGATTCGAGCCGGGCGACAATGGTTTCAAGCCGCTTGAGCGCGTCTTCAAAGGAGAGGGTGGAAAGGTCTTCAGGCATGGCCCGCGTTTGTGACGACAGGAGCGCCGTGGGTCAAGGCGGAAGCGGCTCAGGGGTGGGAGCACCGCTTCGGTGCTCCCGTAATTCTCTGCCTACCAGCGATCATTGAGGCCATAGATGCGGACGGAATCGATTCCGCCATTGCGGGCCGTGCATGAAAAGCGCCCGCTGTCCCGTTGATCACGGTCACGTCCATAACCGTAGCGACCGTAAGCGTCAGAGCCCCGACGATCAAAGTCGCGGCCTTCGGCGACCAGGCGACCGCGGACTTCAAATCCGCCCCGGACCCAGTTGATATCGGAAATTTCGGTCACGCGGGCGCGTCCATAACGACTGGCTTCGCGTTGGGCGGCGCGGACGCATTGGTCGACTGCAACACGTTTGCCGTAACGGTCACCGTCGCGGTGGCCGTCATCATAATGGGCAAGCACGGGTGCTGCTGCCGTCAAGCATGTTGCGCCCAGTGTGATCAAGGCAGCTTTCATATAAGTACGCATAATAACCTCCATACCGCCCCACAAAGTGACTCGGGGCGTCAAAAGGTTTTCGCTGAGTCGCGCTTAAACGAGGCTGAACCCCGTTGTATTGTTGGGTTCAGGAAGGGGCGTGGAATGACGGGGAAAGCAAAAAAGCCCTTTCCTACGCGTTCATTTTCTGTTCTAATCCTTTGGATGGAACAGGTCGAAGGCTACTCATCCCTGTCTGAAACGCGCTGGCTTGTGCTCCGCTGAGCGGGGCTTAACGCGACAAAGGAGACAGTTTTCACGCGTACGTCCGTCTCTTGTGTCGCTTTAGGCCGGTATCCCCCACCACACCGTTCACGTGGAACCAGATGGTTTGATCTTGCCCGCGTGCCAAAAACATGGCTTGGTCATTGCAGACTTTTTGGCCGCACTGATGAGGCCGCATATTGGAGCATGACGTGAACCCCTTCACTATCGTCCACGGCAAGGCCTATCCCTTTGGCCTCAAGAATATTGATACTGACGTCATCATTCCGGCGGCGTGGCTCAAAACGATCAGCCGCACGGGCCTGGGCAAGGGCGCATTTGAAACGATCCGTGCGGAGCCGGGCAATTTGTTTGATGATCCGGCCTATGCCGGTTCGCCGATCCTGATCGCGGGCGATAATTTCGGCTGCGGGTCCAGCCGCGAACATGCGGCTTGGGCGCTGGGTGATTTGGGGATCAAGGCAGTGATCGCGCCGAGCTTCTCCGACATATTTTCCGGCAATGCGTTCAAAAATGGCATCCTCACCGTGGTCCTGCCACAGGATGCCATCGACCGGCTGATGGAGGTCGCGATGACTGATCCCATCAACATTGATCTTGAGAGCCAGACCGTCACGACGCCGTTTCAGGATCGGTTTTTGTTCGAGATTGATCCGTTCCGCAAAGATTGCTTGTTGCAGGGGCTGGACGAGGTGGGCCTAACGCTGGCAATGGACGCCGAGATTAGCACTTATGAAACACGCGCCGGGTCCGCATGGCCCTGGCAATCTGGAGCGAGAGCCGCATGAAAGCTTTGTTGTCCAAGTCCGTTGGCGGGCCCGAAACACTGGTTCTGGAAGAGATTGCCGATCCGGTTGCGGGCGCGGGTGAGCTGCTGGTGGCGGTCAAGGCCTGCTCGATCAACTATCCCGATGTCTTGATCATTGAGGATCGGTATCAATTCAAACCCGAACGGCCCTTTGCGCCGGGCAGTGAGATTTCTGGCGTTGTCGAGGCGATTGGCGAAGGCGTGACGGGCTGGAAAGTGGGAGACCGGGTGATCGCCACAACCGGCTCCGGCGGGATGGTTGAGAAAAAGGCGATCCCGGCCGCGACGGCGTTCAAGCTTCCGGCGGAACGAAGCTTTGAAGAAGGCGCATCCCTGCTCCTGACCTACGGCACCACGATCCATGCGTTGCTCGATCGCGGCAAGTTACAAGAAGGGGAAACGCTGCTCGTGCTCGGCGCAGCGGGCGGCGTCGGTATGGCGGCGGTTGAGCTGGGCGTGGCATTTGGGGCGCGGGTTGTTGCCGCCGTTTCGACCCCGGAAAAAGCCGCAGCGGCTAAGGCTGCGGGCGCACATGAGACGATCCTTTACGGCACCGCGCCGTTTGACAAAGATCAATCGAAGGCGCTCGCCGAAAAATTCAAGAGCGTTCTCGGCCCTGGCGGCGCCAACGTTATCTATGACGCGGTTGGCGGCGATTACTGCGAACCCGCGCTGCGCTCAATCGCGTGGGAGGGCCGCTATCTTGTGGTTGGCTTCCCGGCGGGCATTCCCAAGCTACCACTCAACCTGACCTTGCTCAAAAGCTGTGACGTTTGCGGTGTATTCTGGGGCGCCTTTGCAGTGCGTGAACCCGAAGCCAATCGCGATAATATCACGCGGCTTTTCCGCCTGTGGCAAGAGGGCAAGATCAAGCCACTGGTGACCGAGGTCTTCCCGCTCGAACGCGGCGGCGATGCCATCGCGAAAATGGGCGCGCGCGGGGCAATTGGTAAGCTGGTCGTCAAAATCGGCGATTGAACTCCGCCGCTCGCCCTCTTATCTTGATATCTTATTATCCAAACCGATTGGAAACAGCATGACAACCTTCGATGAGCGCGAAAATGCGTTTGAGAATAAATTCGCCCGTGAAGAGGAAATGGCGTTCCGCATCGGCGCGCGCCGCAACAAACTGCTCGGCATCTGGGCGGCAGAGAAAATGGGGCTGACAGCAGAAGAAACCGATAGCTATGCCAAAAGCGTGGTGCAGGCTGACTTCGAAGAATCGGGCGATGAAGATGTCATTCGCAAGCTGCTGGGTGATCTCACTCAAGCTGGCGTTCAAACCGATGATGATGAAGTGCGCACCGCGCTTTCAGCCAAGACGGTTGAAGCGCGTCGGCAATTGATGGAATCGCAATAGAATATGGCAATGGCCGCATCAGAGATTGAAACGATGATCTGCGCGGCGATCCCCGATGCGCGTGTGGAAATCACCGATCTTGCCGGAGACGGTAATCATTACGCTGCCAAAGTGACAAGCGCTGCGTTCAACGGCCTCAGCCGTATCAAACAACATCAGGCGGTCTATGCCGCGCTTGGCGGTCGGATGGGCGGCGTGCTCCACGCGCTCCAGCTGACCACCGCAATCGCCGAATAAGGAAGCAGAACATGTCCGAAGAAGCTCAGTCTCGCATCGCCAAGATCGTCGGCAGCAATGATGTGCTGCTGTTCATGAAGGGAACCCCGCTGTTTCCCCAGTGCGGCTTTTCCAGCAAAGCGATTGCGATCCTGGATCATATCGGCGTGCGTTATGAAACGCTTGACGTGTTGCAAGATCCAGAAGTCCGCGCGGGTATCAAGGAATTTAGTGATTGGCCAACGATCCCCCAGCTCTACGTGAAGGGCGAATTCATCGGCGGATCCGATATCATGATGGAAATGTTCGAAGCCGGTGAACTCACCGTGCTGATGGACGAAGAGGGCGTCGAACGGGCTTGATCAGGATTGGCTTTTTGGTTTTGTGAAGGCTCCCGGGTGAGGGCGGGTCGGTGCGAGACCAGGGAAGCAACCGACCCGCCACTCTGAAGCGTTGAAACGCTCGGGGGGAACACAAATATATATGCAGGTGCCGTGCCAAACCATGCCAATCCCGGTAATCTGCGGGATGTGATGGTTAAGTGAAATTAACGGGTCGTCGCCAGTGTCAAAAATCCCGACATTTTCTTTGCGCAAATGCGACTGGGAGCATGGCCTTTTTCCGTGTCGTTGCAAAATGGATATTCACGCGCCATAGGCGGAACTGCCCTTCCTCCCCAGGATCGCGTCAAACACACTGACCAAGGGGTTATCATGTCTACGTATACCAATCGCGCCGGACTTCAGGTTGCGAACGTGCTCGCTGAATTTGTAGAGGCGCGTGCCCTGTCGGGGACAAGCATAACCGCTGATGCGCTATGGTCGGGGCTGGCCGATATGCTCGCGCGTTTTGTGCCGGTGAATCGGGCATTGCTCGCCAAGCGCGATGATCTTCAGGCGCAGATTGATGCTTGGCATATCGCCCATCCAGCGCCGATTGACCCTGCGGCTTATGAGGCGTTTCTGCGGGATATCGGCTATCTCGTGCCCGAACC
>JBJOLA010000245.1:0-8511 GCA_046045815.1 Pseudomonadota bacterium | reverse complement strand
CTTTTTCGCGTTTCAGCAAATTCTGGGCGACGCCGATTGCTTGGCTCGTCGCGGGCAAACGTGGCGGTGTCATCGAACAAACAGTCGCCAAGGAGGCGCGGGAAGAAGTGCGGACGAAACTCTCCCGCTTCATCCGCGCCCGCTGGTTTGCGCCGCCGTTCGGAGGCGAGGTTTTCACCACGATGCTGCTCGACGCTTTCGATGCCATGGAAAAAGGTGTGAAAGGGCCCCGTCTGATTCCCGATGATCAGCCGCTTGATCTGTTCGTGACGGTCACCGACTTTTCGGGGCATATGGAAAGACTCCGGCTCCACAGCCCGAGCGAGATTATCGAGACCGAACACCGGCTGACCTTATCCTTCTCAGACCGGTTGACCGGCATGGATACGTTAGAGGATCCTACAGAACTGGCATTTGCCGCACGGGCCACGGCAAGTTTTCCGGGCGCATTCCCTCCGTTCAACGTCGCCGAAATGGACAAAGCCCTTTTGGCCCGAGGCAAAGCATGGCCCAATCGCGATGCCTTTCTTGCACGCATCCTGCCCGGCCACGGTCTGGAGGCAGCGCGCGCGGTCCTTATCGACGGTTCTGTCCTCGCCAATGCGCCGTTCCGTCCCGCGATGGAGGCGCTTAGAGATCGCCCGGCGCAACGGGAAATTGATCGGCGCTTCGTCTATATTGACCCCAAGCCGGGGATGAAGAGCATCAGCCTGACCAAGAAAGGCAATGCCGAACTCCCTGGATTCATCGCGACGATCTTTGGTGCGATGTCTGACATTCCGCGCGAACAGCCTATCCGCGATAGCCTTGAGGCGATCGAGCAGCGATCCGCACGTATCCGCCGATTGCAGAGGGTTGTCGAATCGCTCCGCCCAGATGTTGAAGCGGCCATTGAAAGCCTCTTCGGGCGCACCTTTTTCTTGGATCGCCCAACGCCAGCGCGGCTTGATGGATGGCGGCGCAAAGCACAAGAACGAGCTGCACGGGATTCGAACTATGCCTATGCCGCATATGGGCATTTGAAGCTTTCCGGAATCGTCGAGGATCTATCGTCACTCGTCGCGCGCGCCAATCCCGAAATCATGGGAGTCAAGTTCGAAGCGCTCCGCAACAGCATTTGGGAGGAAGTCCGGATGCGCGGCGCCGATCTGGTCAGTGACGGCGTCGGCAGGGGCGCGAGCCAGGCTACAATCGACTTCTTTCGTGCCCATGATCTTGGGTTTCGTATCCGGCGTATGCGCTTCGTACTTCGCACCGTGGCCAGCCTTCAGGATCGCGGCGTGCAAGAAGCCAAGGCACTGGAGCCCTTTCAAGCGAGTCTCTTCAAACTGTTGTCGCGTTATTTCGAACGGGACGGCGTCAATTTCTACGCGCCGTTCGATCTCGATAATCCGGCGCTGCTGCTCGACGGCATCGCGACCCAACGCGGCCTAACCGCTCTCGACAACGAATCTGATGCGGCGTTTGCCGAAGCATTTGGCCTCTGCCCCAAAGCAGAACGGCGTCTTGTGCTGTTCGCTTACCTCGGCTTCCCCTATTACGACATTGCGACATTGCCGATGCTTCAGGGTGAAGGGCTCGACGAGTTTGATCCTATCAAAGTGGACCGGATATCTCCCGACGATGCTACCGCGATCCGCAGCGGCGTGGCCGCAACCTTGAAGGGCATTCAGTTTAACAGTTTCGGTGCGTTTTTCAGCCGCACGTACCGCGAGAATGACTATCTTTGGGGTCGGCTCCACGGCGCTGACCGGCTTTTCGATATCATTCTGTCTACAACCTCCCTTCAACCCGCAGATACGGATGCACTCAAGCGCGAGCTCCTGAACGCCATTCTTGACGAAGAAGCCCCGCGCCTGACCAAAGTCGCAGAACTGATCGCGACGGTGAGGGGTGAGATTGCAGCGGGAGCGCTACCGGGCTAAAACACTCAGAGAAATAAGAAGGGTCTGGAGTCGATGCAATTTTTGAAAACAATATTCTGGGTGCTAATCGCAGTCTTGGCCGTTCTGTTCTCGGTGAACAACTGGACGACCGTGTCGATCATGCTCTGGAATGGGCTGATGATGGAAACAAAATTGCCCGTTTTGCTCATCGGCGCGTTTCTTGTTGGACTTCTCCCTACCCTGCTGCTGCATAGAGCAACGCGCTGGAGCTTGCGGCGCAAACTAGACAATATGGAGCGCTCGCTTGCCAGCGCCACGGCACCTGCGGTCTCAGCGCCAAGCATGAACATGATGCCGCCGTCAGCCTCACCGATGGCCGTGCCACCGGGGGTATCATGACGTCGCCCATTTATGTCGCGATTGATACGCCCGATCTGGAGCAAGCCAAGGCGATTGCAAAAAGCGTGAAAGGCCATGTCGGCGGGATCAAGCTGGGACTGGAATTTTTCTCCGCCAACGGCCGCGCGGGAATCCGCGAAATGGCAACGCTCGGCATCCCGATCTTCCTCGATCTCAAGCTGCACGATATTCCCAATACTGTAGCCAAGGCGGTGCAAGCGCTGCGCCCGCTCAAGCCTGCGATCCTGACGGTACACGCAGCCGGTGGGCGGGCGATGATGGAAGACGCCAAGGCCGCCGCGCCGGAAGGCACAAAGGTCGTCGCTGTGACCGTGCTCACCAGCCTCGATAGCAGTGATCTCACCTCCATCGGAGTCGACGCGGATACGCATGCGCAGGTCGAACGTCTGACCTTGCTCGCCAAGGAAGCGGGCCTCGACGGAGTGGTGTGCTCCGGCAACGAAGTGAAAGCCGCCAAAAAACTCTGGCCCAAAGGCTTTTTCGTGGTTCCCGGTGTGCGCCCAGCCAACGGCGCTGTCGGCGATCAAAAGCGCGTGGTGACGCCGCGTGCGGCCTTGGACTCTGGCGCATCCATCTTGGTGATTGGCAGGCCAATCACACAGGCGAAAAACACACTCGAAGCGGCGCGCGCGATAGAGGCGACTCTTTAGGGGTAAAACGGGAGGCGTTTGAGATGGCAGGGACATTCGGCAGGCTCGCGCATTTCGGACTTTTGCTCGTTATAAGCGTGATCACTCGACCCTTGGCCGCTCAACCGGTATTTGTTCCGCAAGTGCAACAAGTGCCACTCGTGATCACTGCCTTCAGCGCGGAAGATATACGAGACGTGCGAAAGCGGAACCGCGCCGATGCGCGTTGGTGCGCCCGTGCACAGCAGTATCGCCACAATCTAGAGAAACTTTACACCTATCCCAAAGCGGATTTTGATCAGCTTGGCCGTGTCGCGTATCAATTGTTCGATGGGTTGGCAGGCTGCCGGAAAGACCAAACACTGGCTGTTGAGATTATGGAAAGGCTGGTCGGGCCTGATCCGTTGCGCGGCGCAAAATCGGATGATTTAGGATTACTGATTAGGTTTCACGAACAGATCGGCACGCCAAATTCTTTTGCCCGTGCAAAAGTTCTCGAGCGTCTTGCATGGTTGCGCGATGATTATCGGGTTTTTCAGGGCACCAACTGGGATTTGGGCTGGACGACCGAAGAACGACGGGCCTTTATCGCCAGTGATCCGATCTGGTCTTTCATATCGGGTAGAAGAGGTGGCACCGCTGGTTGGCTTTATGAAAACGCGCTGATTGATCCATTGTCACCGCGCCATGATCCCGTAAAATTCTTGGCGCTCGTGGATTCAGAACCAAATCACAGCGGTGCCATAATCGCGGCCCGTTTGCTGCTCGATGGCACGCAACTTCCGCGCGACCCCATTCGGGCGGAAGCGCTTTTGCTGCCACTGGCGCAATATGACGATGCTGCGCGCGTGCTGATCTTTCCGCTCATCGCGTCGCGGTTAGAGAGCACTGAAAAGTCTGTGCGGGATGAAGCCATCAAGCTGTTCAAGGCATGGTCAGGTGACTCGGGGCCGGGAAGCGCAGCAATGCGGACGCGCATTGTGCCAATCATTGCCAAGGGCCTATCCTCCAATAAGCCGTCAGATCAGCAAGAAGCAGTACGCAATCTGACGGACTTTACAAAACGTGGCACAGCAGAAGCGGAGGCGGCGCTGCTACCTTGGCTGGAACGTGCCCTTCGCAGGGGCAATGCCGCCCAAAAGGCAGACGCATGGGGGAGCGTTTCAAGCCTTTCGTTGGTGGGAAACCCCGGCGCCCGAAAACTGCTTGAGGCCGACATGGTGCGCACTTACGGCACGGTAGATGGTGGCCAACTAACGCTTGAAAGCGGCAATCTCGCGCACATCATGACAGCGGATGATTACCCGCCGTCCGCGCAACGCAATGAAGAAGAGGGCATCGTCGAGGCGAGCGTGATCATTGCTCCAAATGGTCGAATAGTAGGTGGCGTTGTCACCCACAGCGCAACCCCGGCGTTGGACGCAGAAGTGCTGAAAGCGTTCGGACGCCGAGCACGGCAGTTGAACTTTCCCGCTTTTCCCGGTCGTTATGTCAAAGCGAAGCTGCCGCCCGTTCAATTCAAGTTAAATCCCTGCAATACGCCTTCCGTTCCGAAAATCGAAACGCCCGCCGGTGCCCTCATTGTGGAAGCGCAGTGCCGCAGCGAAATCATTCAGGACGTGCCCATGCCGGTCCAAGTCATTTCATCCGCGGTTAAGCCGATAATTGGCGTTTCTAAGGGGCGTAAACCCGGCTAAGGCACCCGCCATGCCGATTCAAACGAAAATCTGCGGGCTATCAACGCCTGAAAGTGTTGACGCCGCTGTTGCGGGCGGTGCGTCTCACATCGGGTTTATGTTTTTCGCCAAAAGCCCGCGCAATGTGACGATTGAGCACGCCGCTGCGCTCGCCGCGCGGCTGCCTGAATATGTCTCGGCGGTGGGTGTGTTCGTTGATCCCGACGCCGGATTTCTGGATGAAGTGCGTAAACAGGTTCCCCTCAAGGCGATCCAGCTACACGGTGATGAACGCCCGGCATTCGCCGCGCAAATGGTTCAAAGGCACGGCATTGAGATTTGGAAGGTGATTCCTGTCAAAACGGCGGACGATGTGACGCAGGCGAGCGCATATCGCGGTTCTGCAAAGCGGATATTATATGATGCGAAGACACCAAAAGGTGCCGACTTGCCCGGCGGCATGGGGCTGCGCTTCGACTGGAACTTGCTGCAATCTCTTCAGCATCCGCTGCCCTGGATGCTGGCGGGCGGGCTGCACGCAGGCAATGTGGCGGAGGCAGTGCGCGTGACCGGCGCTGACTTTGTCGACGTTTCCTCTGGGGTAGAGTCCGCCCCCGGCATCAAGGATGTGGACAAGATCAAAGCATTCCTTAAAGCGACTGCTGAACTTAGAAAATAGGCCGCTTATCCTGAGTAGAGACTGAGCTTGTCGAAATGGCTACTCAGGATAAGCGGATTTGGAAAAAAATGACCTTACAGAATTCATTCCGTTCCGGCCCTGACGAGCGTGGCCACTTTGGCCAGTTCGGTGGACGCTACGTCGCTGAGACGCTGATGCCGCTCATCCTTGAACTGGACGACGCATACCGCGCGGCCAAGGCTGATCAGGCGTTTAAATCGCAATTCGATGATCTGCTTGAACATTATGTCGGGCGGCCGTCGCCGCTCTACTATGCCGAGCGGCTGACGGAACATTTAGGCGGCGCGAAAATCTATCTGAAGCGTGACGAGCTCAACCACACCGGCGCGCACAAGATCAACAATTGCGTCGGGCAGATCTTGCTCGCGATGCGCATGGGCAAGACAAGGATCATCGCGGAAACTGGCGCGGGCCAGCACGGCGTAGCGACGGCAACCGTTGCTGCGCGGTTCGGCCTGCCCTGCGTGATCTTCATGGGCGCGCGCGATATTGAGCGTCAGGCGCCGAACGTGTTCCGGATGAAGCTGCTCGGCGCGGAAGTGCGCAGCGTTGAAAGCGGTTCGCGCACCTTGAAGGATGCGATGAACGAGGCGCTGCGCGACTGGGTCGCCAATGTGCATGATACTTTCTACATCATCGGCACGGCGGCGGGTCCGCACCCCTATCCTGAACTGGTGCGTGATTTCCAGTCAGTCATCGGCAAGGAAGCGCGCGAACAAATCCTCAAGCGTGAAGGGCGTTTGCCCGATTTGCTCGTGGCAGCGATTGGTGGTGGATCGAACGCGATTGGCCTGTTCCATCCCTTCCTCGACGACCCCGATGTGGCGATGATGGGCGTCGAAGCTGCGGGACACGGCCTCAAAGCAGAACATGCCGCGAGCCTTGCGGGCGGCTCCCCCGGCATCCTCCACGGCAACAAGACCTATCTCCTTCAGGATGAAGACGGCCAGATCACTGAGGCGCACAGCATATCGGCGGGGCTCGACTATCCCGGCATCGGGCCGGAACATAGCTGGCTCCACGAAATCGGCCGGGTGAAATATGAAAGCGCAACTGATGTTGAAGCACTGGAAGCATTCAAACTGATGTGCGCCATCGAAGGCATCATCCCCGCACTTGAACCCGCCCACGCAATCGCTGCGGTGATGCGCGTGGCGCCGACAATGGCACAGGACAAGATCATCATCGCCAACATGTGCGGACGGGGAGACAAGGATATCTTCACCGTCGCCGAAGCGCTTGGGGTAACGCTATGAACTTAAGCCCTCTCCCCTCCTTTTTCCCCGCGCCTCTGCGCCTCTGCGCGAGCCCAACTTTTTTTGAATCGCGCAGAGGCACAGCGGCGCGGAGAGTTAAGCGGGAGAAGGCTTCTTCATGACCCGCTTTGCTACAGCCTTCTCCAAACCCCACGCGGCCCTTGTTACTTTCGTCACTGCGGGCGACGGCCCTACTGCCGCTATCCTCGATGCGCTCGTTGAAGGCGGAGCGGATGTGGTCGAACTCGGCATGCCCTTCACCGATCCGATGGCGGATGGCCCTGCGATCCAGCTCGG
Organism: Pseudomonadota bacterium; assembly: GCA_046045815.1. GTDB lineage: Bacteria > Pseudomonadota > Alphaproteobacteria > Sphingomonadales > Sphingomonadaceae > Aquisediminimonas. The sequence continues at coordinate 1,647 of JBJOLA010000245.1, read as the reverse complement.
CAACCTCCGCTCGCTTGAAGCAGGCACGACAACAGCGGACATCTTTGCCATCGCCACCGCCTTCCGGGCGCGCCACCCCGATGTGCCGCTCGTCCTGATGGGCTATGCCAATCCGATGACGATCCGTGGTGGGGACTGGTTCGCGTCGCAGTGCAAAGCGGCAGGCGTAGACGGCGTGATCTGCGTCGATCTGCCGCCGGAAGAAGACCCCGAACTCGGCCCGGCCCTCCGCGCAGCCGGTGTGAGCCTCATCCGCCTCGCCACCCCCACCACCGATGCGGCGCGTTTGCCAGAGGTGCTCAGCGGCGCGAGCGGGTTCCTTTATTATGTCTCGGTCGCCGGGATCACGGGGCTGCAACAGGCAGCCACATCCAGTATTGAAAGCGCCGTTGCCAAGCTTAAGGCGGCCACCACCCTGCCCGTTGCCGTCGGCTTCGGTGTTCGCACCCCCGAACAGGCCGCAGCCATTGCCCGCGTGGCAGACGGCGTTGTCGTCGGATCAGCCATCGTTGAACTCGTTGGAAAACATGGCAAAGATGCGCCCGGGCCGGTAAGGGACTATATCGCGTCGCTCAAAGCGGCGATGCTGGAGGCAACTCGATGAACTGGTTGACCAAAGTCCGCAATGCTTTGCCCTTCATCACGAAGAAGGAAACGCCGGATAATCTCTGGATTAAATGCGGCAGCTGTGCTCAGATGATCTACACCAAGGAATATGACGAAAATCTGAGCGTGTGCCCGGCCTGTGGCAATCACGGGCGGATCGGCCCCAGCGCGCGGTTCCATCATTTGTTTGATGAGGGCAGCTGGTCCGCACTCGCCAATCCAAAGACGGTGGAAGACCCGCTCAAATTCCGCGACTCCAAGAAATATATCGACCGCTTGAAGGCCGCACGCACGGAAACCGGCGAAGTCGACGCGCTGATCAATGCCAAGGGCAAGATCGACGGCCAGCCGCTGGTGATCGGTGTTCAGGATTTCGCCTTCATGGGCGGTTCCATGGGGATCGCTGTCGGCGAGGCCTTCATCGCGGGCATCCGTGCCGCGATTGAAGCGCATTGCCCCTATGTGATCTTTACCGCTTCGGGCGGCGCGCGGATGCAGGAGGGCATTCTCTCACTCATGCAAATGCCCAAGATGACCGTTGGCGTTCAAATGCTTCGCGATGCAGGCCTGCCCTATATCGTCGTGCTGACCGACCCAACCTCGGGCGGCGTGATGGCGAGCTATGCCATGCTCGGCGACGTCCATATTGCCGAACCCCGTGCGACTCTGGCCTTCACTGGGCGGCGCGTGATCGAAAATACGATCCGCGAGAAGTTGCCCGATGATTTTCAGACGTCGGAATATCTGCTCGATCACGGCATGATTGATATGGTTGTGCCGCGCAAGGAATTGCGGGAAACTTTGGGGCGGTTGATCGGATATTTGGCGCCGGAAAAGTTGGCTGCTTAGTTTTTAAATCCCGCTTACCCTGAGTAGAGACTGAGCTTGTCGAAGGCTCATATCGAAGGGCCCTTCGATTCCGGTCTTCGCCCTTCGACAAGCTCAGGAGCCTCAGCCCTTACTCAGGACAAGCAGTTTCCTCAAATGCCCGATCACGCTTACTCAACTGACCCCGCCGTCCAGACCCAGCTCAACCGGCTG
>JBJOLA010000241.1:0-11458 GCA_046045815.1 Pseudomonadota bacterium | reverse complement strand
GATTGCATTTGTCACTCCAGCTCTAAAGCAGGATATGTTCTTTTAACGTTCCGATCAAGCTTTATTCCGCCGCAACCCCCGAATGACGGTGCCAGTTTACGTTACCCCTAAATAACACCGCGCCAATGCTTGCTCTAAACAGTGCTGCCCCCTCAGGCTGCTGCCTGCCATCCCGGCGCTGGTGCTCCCCGGAGCAACCCTTCTGTGCTGAGATGTTCGTCAATATCGGGCCAGTGTATGCCATATCCTGCCGCGCAGGTTTCCCAATGGGCGCGCTGATCTGGGGTGGCGTCGAACAGGCGCGGGTACCAGGCAAGGGGTACGGAGATTGTGCGACCGTCTTTGAGGTCCACAATCAGATGATGTTCATCGCAGCGGACACCGTCCACGCGTTCATCAGCGGCTGTTGCCAAAATACCCATGCCATTTCTCCAAGAGCATCGTCCGGTTTTCGCGCACCAGAGTCAAGATTTGCGATAGTTCTTTTGCCTTGAAGCCGCTATCCCGCGCGATGGCAACATTTTCGAGCCAGACTTTTGCGCCGCCGTCGCCCCGGTCTATATGCACGTGCGGTGGCGAGGCTGGCCCGCCGTTCGCGTCGGCTAGGCCGAGAGGCGCGCTGCTATGCTGCGCGCCTCGCTCCTGCTCACTCCGCCGCAACCCCCGCTGCTTCGAACATATCAGCCTCAGGCACTTCAACCACCGCAGCCGCTTCATCATTGGCGGCCTTGGCGCCACCGCGACGGTCAAAGCTGTCCCACACGTCGTTCCAATTGCCGCGGGTGGCGGCTTTGGAATATTCGGTGGCGCGGGCTTCGAAGAAGTTGGCATGTTCGACGCCGTTGAGCAGCGGCGCGAGCCAGGGCAGCGGGTGTTCCTCGATCATATACATCGGCTTAAAGCCCAGCTGGCCCAGCCGCCAATCGGCGATGTAGCGGATGTATTTCTTGATCTCCTTGGGCGTCATCCCGGCGACCGGGCCTTGCTCAAACGCGAGGTCGATGAACGCATCTTCGAGCCGCACGGTTTTCTGGCAGCAATCGAGAATGTCGTCCTTAACCGCCTTGGTCAGACAGTCACGTTCCTTGGTGAAGGCGTGGAACAGGCGGGTGATGCCTTCGCAGTGGAGCGATTCATCACGGACCGACCAGCTGACGATCTGGCCCATCCCCTTCATCTTGTTGAAGCGCGGAAAGTTCATCAGCATTGCGAAGCTGGCGAACAATTGCAGCCCTTCGGTAAAGCCGCCGAACATCGCGAGGGTGCGGGCAATATCTTCATCCGTATCAACGCCGAACGTGCTCAGATAATCATGCTTGTCCTTCATTTCCTTATATTGAAGGAACATGCCGTACTCGCTTTCGGGCATGCCGATTGTGTCGAGCAAATGGCTGTACGCGGCGATGTGCACCGTTTCCATATTGCTGAACGCGGCGAGCATCATCTTGATCTCAACCGGCTTGAACACGCGGGCATATTTATCGTGGTAGCAATCCTGCACCTCGATATCGGCCTGCGTGAAAAAGCGGAAAATCTGGGTGAGCAGGTTGCGCTCATGATCGGTAAGCTTCTGCGCCCAATCGCGGCAATCCTCCCCCAACGGCACTTCTTCAGGCATCCAATGGATCTGCTGCTGGCGTTTCCAGAATTCATAGGCCCAAGGATATTCAAAGGGCTTATACTGGTTTCGCGATACGGTGAGGGACATGGTGGGTTACTCCGGCAATTCAATAGGTTGGGCTTTTACAAATACAAATATGGCGCGGCACATTTCTGGCCCGTCATTGCGCCAAGCATGGGTGACCCCGCGATCAACCACCACGTCGCCCGCACGCAGCAGAGTTCCTCCGGATTCGGTAATCAGCGTGACGGCACCAGTAACGATGACGGCGTAGTCAAGCGTGTCGCTCGAATGCATGCCGATGGTTCCGGTTATGCCATCCGGCGCAAAGTCGGTGTAAAAGAATAAGGTGCCAGTATCGGGCAGATCAAAGGTGAATGGCACGCCGCCAGCATCCTCCGAACCGCCATTGTCGGCGGGTGTCGAACGCGTGGACCAGATGACATCCGCGCAGGCATCATCAAAAATGATCCGTGAGCGGCCATCGACACCCAGACCAGTGACGACGCGACGCGGCGGGCCAATGGGCATCAGCGATACCTTACCAACGCATGAGCATGTTTAGCGATAGCCATCTTGTCTGAAGGCCCGATAAGCAATGTCATCCGTGACTCACTTCTCCGTATGTGCACTATCACATACACCGACATAACCTCACTGACACGCCAGACATTCGTCATAATCCTTCACCTCAACCTCGATTTCGCGGAGGTCGATGGTGTTATCCGCTTCCACCCCGCCCGCGAAGCCGGCGCGCTGGATGCTTTTGGATCGGAGATAGTAGAGCGATTTCACGCCCAATTCCCACGCGCGGAAGTGGAGCATGAGAAGGTCCCATTTCTCAACGTCCGCCGGGATGAACAGGTTGAGGCTCGTCGCCTGATCGATATAAGGTGTGCGGTCTGCCGCGAGTTCGATCAGCCAGCGCTGGTCAATCTCGAAGCTGGTTTTGAACGTGTCCTTTTCCTCAGCGCTCAGGAAATCGAGATGCTGGACGGAGCCGCCCTGTTCAAGGATCGAGTTCCAGATTGTTTCGCTATTCTTGCTCTTTTCCGACAATACCCGCTCCAGATGTGGGTTGCGGATTGAGAAGCTGCCCGAAAGCGTCTTGTGCGTATAGATGTTTGCCGGGATCGGCTCGATGCAGGCGCTGGTGCCGCCGCAAATGATCGAGATGGATGCGGTGGGCGCAATCGCGGTCTTGCAGCTGAAGCGCTCCATCACGCCCCGTTCTTCCGCATCAGGGCAGGCACCCCGTTCAGTGGCGAGCAGCATCGATGCTTCGTTGACACCTTGAGCCAGATGTTTGAAAATCCGCAGGTTCCAGCTTTTGGCCATCGCCCCTTCAAACGGCAATCCGCGCGCCTGAAGAAAGCTATGGAAACCCATAACACCCAGACCCACCGAACGTTCACGACTGGCGGAATAGACCGCACGGGCCATTTCGGGCGGCGCGCGCTCAATATAATCGGTCAGCACATTATCGAGGAAACGCATAACATCCTCGATAAATTGTTTGTCCCCGTTCCACTCATCCCATGTTTCGAGATTGAGTGAAGAGAGACAGCAGACCGCCGTGCGGTCATTCCCCAGATGGTCGCGACCCGTCGGGAGCGTAATCTCGCTGCACAGATTGGAGGTTGATACTTTGAAGCCGAGTTCGCGGTGATGGCGCGGCATCGCCTTGTTCACCGTATCGCTGAACACGATATAGGGCTCACCCGTGGCCAGTCGGGTTTCGACCAGTTTCTGGAACAATGAACGGGCGTCCACCGTCGCGCGGATGCTGCCATCTTTGGGTGATTTGAGGTTCCACTCCTCACCGTTGCGCACCGCTTCCATGAAGGCGTCAGTGATCAACACGCCGTGGTGGAGGTTGAGCGCCTTGCGGTTGAAATCGCCCGATGGTTTGCGGATCTCCAGAAACTCTTCAATCTCGGGATGATCCACATCGAGATAGACTGCTGCGCTCCCCCGGCGCAGCGAGCCTTGGGAAATGGCGAGCGTGAGGCTGTCCATCACCCGGACGAAAGGAATGATGCCGCTGGTTTTGCCATTGAGGCCCACCGGTTCGCCAATGCCGCGCACGCTGCCCCAATAGGTGCCGATGCCACCACCCCGGCTCGCGAGCCAGACATTTTCGTTCCAAGTGTTGACGATGCCTTCAAGGCTGTCATCAACCGAGTTCAGATAGCAGCTGATCGGCAGACCGCGACCTGTGCCGCCGTTGGAAAGCACAGGCGTTGCCGGCATGAACCATAGCTTTGAAATATAATCATAGATGCGCTGCGCATGCACCTGATCATCGGAATAAGCGCTTGCCACGCGGACGAACAAATCCTGATAGGATTCACCCGGAAGCAGATAGCGATCCCGCAGCGTTTCCTTGCCGAAATCGGTCAGGAGTGCGTCGCGGCTGTTGTCGATCTCAAGCGGATATGTTGCATCACGCCGTTTTGAGTCGGATACGCTTACGCTCACCACATCCTCAACAACGAGAGTATCACCATCATCACGCACGCTCTGTGTATCCCGAAAATCCATACTCACCCCCACTAACTTCTTCAATTCGCTCGAAAGCTTTTGTTCTTGCCATGTTCGAATCGGGGCCAAGCGACCTCGATACACTTTTTCGGCTCCAGATGCCCGTTCTTTTTGTCCCGAACACACGATTCGCAGAGCACAACAGACCTGCCCCGCAGAAATCCGCGAGTTTGATCACAACACAAGCTGTTGGGTTGCCCCCCACTTAAGCCACTACCTATAGTGCCTGATCTCGTGTGAGACGCAAGAGGGTAAATGCGTGATTAGCCACTCCATTCGTCGCAGATGTGAGTCGCTTCATGGCACGAATTTCATGCCGCAGTGCAGCGACGCACGGGGAATGCGGGGGTTGTGAATTTGGCAAGCGGGAAGATGGAGTTGGCGAAATATTTTTTGGGGGGGAGATCACCGAATTTGCCTGATGTCGATCCCAATATCTAACTTAGCCCAATCTTTGTCTGCTGTGAGCACGGGCAAACCGCTGAGCCGACCTTGAGCCAAACATGCCCGATCACCGAAGGACAACCCGAAGTGCTTTGTCAGCGGACGAAGTGCAGCAACCTGCGCAGCGTGCGCATCCCGAAAAGTGCGAATTCGGAAGTCGAAGCGCCCAACCTCCGTCACGGCGGCTTCCAGCGAAACACCACGCTCGACAAGCTTGGTATAGATTTCGCCCAAATTGACCGCAGAGACTTCTGATCCGAGCATCACGTCATGCACATAGTCACCGCCCGGTTCACCAAGGATCGACGCCAAAACAGCCGACGTATCCAGAACAAAGTTCATTCACGCTCCGCCTCAACGCGACGATCTGCGATAAATTCATCGACCGTAAAAGGCTCTTTAATGAGCGTGCGGAAATTGGCCTGAATTTCTTGAAGGACTTGCTTGCGCGACTTAATCTTCACGCTCGCACCATCTTGCTCAAAAACGACGGCATCACCATCTTTGAATCCTAGAAGGCGGCGCAAATCGGCGGGAACAACAACTTTGCCACCAGCGATAATTTTTCCATGATAGGTCATAGAAGATTCCTTAGGTCTTAAGAGCTATCATAGGAACCATATTAGATCAAGGCCCTAAGCCGCCACGCTGATCCCAGCCTCAATCTCCGCCGCCTTGGCTTCGACCAGTTTGACGATATGATCGATCATGTCCGCGTCCTGCACATGGTGATCGGTCACGCCCGAGAGATAGACCATATGCTTACCTGCACCGCCGCCGGTCAGGCCGATGTCGGTTTCGCGGGCCTCCCCGGGGCCGTTGACGACGCAGCCGAGCACCGAGAGTGACATGGGTGTGTGGATATGTTCGAGCCGTTCCTCAAGCGCCTGAACGGTGCGGATCACGTCGAAGCCCTGCCGCGCGCACGACGGGCAGGACACGACCCGGACGCCGCGCGTGCGGATGCCGAGGCTTTTGAGGATTTCATAGCCGACGCGGACTTCCTCCTCCGGTTCAGCGGAGAGCGAGACGCGGATCGTATCGCCGATCCCAGCCCACAGCAGGCTGCCGATGCCGATCGCAGATTTCACCGTGCCGCCGCGTTGGCCGCCCGCTTCGGTGATGCCCAGATGCAGCGGGCAATCGACTGTTTCGGCAAGCTGATGATAGGCCGCAACCGCGAGGAAATGGTCGCTCGCTTTCACCGCCACCTTATAATTGCGGAAATCATGATCCTCGAGCAATCGGATATGATCGAGCGCTGACTCTACCAAAGCCTCCGGGCAAGGCTCGCCGTATTTCTCCAGCAAATCCTTTTCGAGTGATCCCCCATTCACGCCAATGCGGATCGAACAGCCATTAGCCTTGGCCGCATTCACGACTTCTTTCACACGTTCAGCCGAACCGATATTGCCCGGATTGATCCGCAGGCAGGCCGCGCCCGCATCTGCTGCCTCCAGCGCACGTTTATAATGGAAATGAATATCCGCCACGATCGGCACGCGAGACGCGCGCACGATCTGCTTGAGCGCAGTGGTGCTCTCCACATCGGGGCAGGAGACGCGGATGATGTCCACCCCGGCTTCCTCACAGCGGCGGATCTGGTCAATTGTCGCCTTAGCGTCACTGGTGAGGGTGTTCGTCATCGTCTGCACCGTCACCGGCGCATCCCCGCCGACCGGCACATTGCCGACCATGATCTGGCGAGATTTGCGTCGCGCGATATCGCGCCACGGACGGAGAGAGGGGGTATGTTCAGACATGGCCGCGCCTATACAGTCCCGCTCGCCCGGGAGCAAATCAAGTGGCTCGGCGATTGGAGGTTGGCCATTCGCTTGGCGGATCAGCACGATTGTTGCCATTGCCCCGCAAAATCGCCAAAGGAGCCGGGCTATGATACAGAATTGGACACCCGACAGCTGGAAACGCCATGAAGCGCGACAGCTCCCCAACTATCCCGACGCGGCCAAGCTCGCGGCTTCGGAGGCTTTGCTTTCAACATACCCGCCGCTGGTATTTGCGGGCGAAGCGCGCGATCTGACGGCCGAATTGGCCAAGGTCGTCGAGGGCAAGGCGTTCCTCCTGCAAGGCGGCGACTGTGCGGAAAGTTTCGCTGAGTTTCATCCGAACAATATCCGCGACACGTTCCGGGTGATCCTGCAGATGGCGGTCGTCCTGACCTTTGCCTCCAAAGTGCCAACTGTAAAGCTTGGCCGGATGGCGGGGCAGTTCGCCAAACCCCGTTCGGCGGCTATGGAAGATATCGACGGCGTGTCGCTGCCATCGTATCGCGGCGATATCATCAACGATATTGCGTTCGAGCCAACGGGCCGCGCGCCCGATCCCGAGCGGATGATCAAGGCCTATAATCAGGCGGCCTCTACACTCAATCTACTCCGCGCCTTTGCCGGGGGTGGCTATGCCAACCTGCATCAGGTCCATGCTTGGACGCATGACTTCATGGGCCGCAGCCCGTGGACGACCAAGTTCAAGGATGTTGCAGACCGGATCGGTGAAGCGTTGGATTTCATGGAAGCATGTGGGATCAGCCCAGATACCGTGCCGCAATTGAAGGGCACGAGTTTCTTCACCAGCCACGAAGCGCTGCTCCTACCTTATGAGCAGGCGTTGACGCGGCAAGACAGTTTGACTGGCGGCTGGTATGATTGCAGCGCGCATATGCTCTGGATCGGAGACCGCACCCGGTTTGAGGGCTCAGCGCATGTCGAATATCTGCGCGGCATTGGCAATCCGATTGGCATGAAATGCGGCCCGAGTCTGGAGCCAGACGCGCTGCTGCGGATGCTCGATACCCTCAACCCGAACCACGTTGCGGGGCGGATGACGCTCATCACGCGTTACGGATTTGACAAGATTGAGGCGCATCTCCCTGCCCTCGTTCGTGCGGTGAAGGCCAGCGGCCATCCAGTGGTCTGGTCTTGCGATCCGATGCACGGCAACGTCGTCAAGGCTGGCAATGGCTATAAGACCCGGCCATTCGAGCGCATCCTTGCCGAAGTGCGCGGCTTCTTCGCGGTCCACCGGGCAGAAGGCACGCACGGCGGCGGCATCCACATCGAGATGACCGGGCAAAACGTCACCGAATGTACGGGCGGCGCGATGGACGTGTCTGAGCAGAACCTCGCAGATCGCTATCACACCCACTGCGACCCTCGGTTGAATGCGGGACAATCGCTGGAGTTGGCGTTTTTGCTGGCCGAAATGCTCAATCAGGAAATGCTGGAGCGTAAGGCGGCTTAAGCGGCAGCGGCTTTCGGTTCAATTGGTTCCACTCATCCCCAGCGAAGACGAGCGACACGTTCGAGCGAAGTCGAGATATGGCCCTTCGTCTTCGCTCGGGATGAGTGGTTCACACTTCGGAACCTTCGCGCCACACAGCCACGCCTGCGGGAGGCAAGATGCTCGATCCGATGAGATAAGCGTGGCCATCCGCGCCTGTCAAAACGTCTGCCAGGTCGACCGGATCGGGACCATAATTGAATGCAAAGCGGTGGTTCCCGGCTGATCTGATCCTGAGGTCAGCGGGCAGCGGCGTCACTGCGACGCCCGCCTCACCAGCCATCGTGCCGAGCAACCGCGCGAGCAAATTGGCGTCGGGCCATGCCGCGAGGTAACGGAGAGCATCGCGCGCATAGACGACGCCTGTGCCGTCAGATGTTGAGATTTCCGGCGTAATGTCGCCTTCGATATGTTCAATCCATCGGGCGACTTCAAAGCCGTCGCCAGCCATGCTCAGGCCGTCCCGCAGACTTTCTACGCGCACAACACGGATCGGCAACACAGACTGGAGCGGCCCAGGCGCGAGGTTTTCGGGAATAGCAAAGTCGCGCGTCTTGCTTCCCGACCGTGGGCCCAGCAGCACGGGACAGGTCAGCGCGGCAAGCTTCGCCACCATCTCCGCGCTCAAAATGGGCAGGCTCGGCGCGACGACCATCTTGTAGGCAGACAGATCAGCGTCCGGTGCAACGATATCCACCGATAGCCCTTGCCGCCGCAGCGCGGTGTAGAAACTGAAAGCCAATTCGGGATAACGGAAGCTCGCGCCTTGCGGCTGAGTTCGGCACACCCACTCCCCCTCATAGGAATAGATTAACGCCACCGTTTTTTCGGGAGGGCCGACGTCGCCGATTTGCCCGATATCCTGCGACACCTGACGTGCTTCCCCTGCCCCCACATCGTCACTGCTATCGGGTCGCAGCAGCCCACTGTGCATTTGTTCCTGCGCGAACGGCGCCTGTCGCCACCGGAAGTAGGAGACGAGCTCCGCCCCGTGCGCCATCGCCTCAAGGCTCCAGAGGCGGATCATGCCCGGCAGCGGCGCCGGGTTGAACCGCGCCCAGTTCACCGGCCCGGGCTGCTGTTCCATCACCCACCACCGGCCATCTTGCGAACTTCCTCTGTAAAGATCGTGGTGAAATGCCGCGATATCGGGATGGCCTTGGCGGGCGTAGCGCAACTTATCCGCCTCTGAAAACCAAAATTGTTCAAGGAAACCAAGCGGATAGCTATCCCATGTCGCCACATCCAGATCACGTGACACGGCGTGATGATCAAAATCGTTGAAGAAACCCATGAAATTGTGGACCATATCCCGCCCCGGAGACGCCGCGCGCAAGATATCAACCTGCATCCGGTTAAAGCGCACAACTTCGTCCGAAGCAAACCGCCGATAGTCCAGAACATGCGCAGGATTGGGTTCTGTCACTGTCAGGTTCGGCGGGTCGATCTCACCGAAGCCTTGGTATTCCTGGCTCCAAAATACAGTGCCCCACGCGGTGTTAAGCGCGTCGACGCTGGCGTATTTATCAGCCAGCCAGCGCCTGAATTCTGCCGCAGCGGCGTCGGAATAGCTGATCACACTATCATGGCAGCCATATTCATTGTCGGTTTGCCACGCGACAATCGCAGGATGTGAGCCGTACCGCGTAGCCATCGCCGACACGATCAGTGCAGCTTGCGCATGGTAGCCAGGATGCGAGAAGCAATAATGCCGCCGCGATCCGAATTTGCGCGGTCGCCCGTCGCCGTCAATTGCCACCATATCGGGCATCTGATCCACCAGCCATTTCGGCGGGGTGGCAGTAGGTGTGCCCATGATGATGCCGAGCCCAGCGGCGTGCAAAGTCTCCACCGCGCGGTCGAGCCAGGCCCAATCATAGCGCCCTGACGCGGGTTCAATCCGGCTCCAGGCGAATTCGCCAATGCGGACGCGGGTCAGGCCCATCTCTGCCATCCGCCGGGCGTCGTCAGCCCACCACGCCTCAGGCCACTGTTCGGGATAATAACAAACGCCAAGCCGCATCGCGGTGATCTCCTCGCTGTTCGCTATGCCAGCCAAATGCGATCAACAATAGGGCGTGATCCTCGAAAACATTGACCCGCGTTCGTCTAGCCCATAGGGATGCGACCACAGCCCTAGCGGCCCCTTCGTCTAGCGGTTAGGACGCGGCCCTCTCACGGCTGAAGCACGGGTTCGATTCCCGTAGGGGTCACCATATATTTGTTGCAATCAACTGATATTAAACGATTATTTTACATTTGTGCTAAACCGCCCCCACGTTTGTACCCACAAAATGTTTTGATCGTTGGCGGCTTGATATGAACGTCGGCGACTGCTTTTGGATCTTCGTCAGTTGCTAATCGAATCTCAATTCGTGTAAATACCATCAGTCGGGGCGCGATTGACGCGCCCCGACTGATGGTCACTGCTTGGACAACGGCTGGCGCAGGACGATCTGCCCGTTCATCGGAACGACGGAGAGAAACAGCGCAAGTCCCTTCCCGTCGCGGTGGGGCCATGCGGCTCCGACTTTGGTCCGGACGCTGTCGTCGCCTTTGTTGGTGACATGCCACGCCTGGAAGGCAGGTGTTTTGGGTTGGTGCGCAGCCGGTTGTCAAACGCATCGAACAGCACAATGATCGCCTTGGCTTCGGTCAGCCGCTCGCGGAATAGCCGGATCGTGTTGGCATCAGGCGTCGGCGCACCGTTTGCTGGCAGGCGCTTGAGATGATCCGATAAACCGAACAATCTGACCGCTTCATAACCGCCTCCCAATGGCGATCAATGAATCAGGTCAGAGCCAGTTTGGCCAGAGGTTTTTGGAGATGCCCAGCTTTAGCCATGCTGTCTTCTCTTATGCGGGTATTTCGTTGAATGGCACGCCTTTGTCCGGACGGTGATCTTGCGGCAGGCCAAGGATTTTCTCGGCAATCGTATTGAGCAGCATCTCATCGGCCCCGCCCGCAATCCGGCCCGTGGGGGCGTTGATCCAGCTCGTCTGCCAATTGTCCTTCACCGGCGCATGCTCGTCAAAATGAAGGCCGTTGGTCGCTTGCAGATCGATCGCGAGTTCGGAGAGTTTTTGGCGCGAACGGACGGCAACCAGCTTGTTGAGTGATCCTTCCGGGCCCGGCTCCATGCCCGCCTGCATCATCAGCATCGCGCGTGCGGTGATGGCATCAAGCCCGTTCCTCATCGCATAGTTGCGCGCGATCTGCTGGCGGATGCGGCCGTCCTCGACCGCGGGCTTGCCGTTGATCTCCAACTGCTTCGCCAGATCGACGAACAGGTCGAGGTGCGGTCCGAACCCGCCTGAATCGGTCGCGACATAGCGCTCGATCATCAGCGTTTCCATCGCCACGGCGAACCCGCCGCCGACCGGGCTCATGCGCTGGTCGTCGGTCACGGCGACATCGTCGAAGAACACTTCGTTGACGTGGGAATCACCGCCGGCGAGCTTGATCGGGCGGACGATGACGCCGGGTGCCTTCATGTCGACCCAGAAATAGGTCAGCCCGCGATGCTTGGGCACTGTCGGATCGGTGCGC
>JBJOLA010000225.1:0-11445 GCA_046045815.1 Pseudomonadota bacterium | reverse complement strand
AAGCTGGAAATGCCGACCGCACTCGTGACCTCGCTTAATGGGACAGATGATATACTAAGCGAAGACAATCCCATGAAATAGAAGGGCACAGCGACGCCCTGCAATATCTGGGGTAGGGCGTAGGTCCAGAAATCGCCGTCAGATGTCCACTGCGATCTGACAATGCCCATCAGCGATATCCACAAAATCGCCAGCGAAACCGTGATGCGCGTGTCCACCTTGCCCATTAACCGCGCGGCGAACGGGGCAGTTGCGACACCCATCAAGCCCATGAAACACATCGCGTAGCCTGCTTCGCTCGCGGTATAGCCAACATCCTTTTGCAACCACAGCGGCGCCAGAACGATGGACGCGAAGAACACGCCAAAGGACAGGCAAAATGCAATCGTGACGTAGCGAAAACCGCTGTACCTAAAGATGCGTATATCGACCACGGGATTGGGTTCATAATATTCCCAGATGATGAACGCGGAAAAGCCAATGATGGCAGTGCAGGTGAGTATCACGATCCGCGTCGAGGAAAACCAATCGCTATCTTGTCCCGTGTCAATCATGATCTGGAAGGCGGCCACGCTGATCACCAACAGGATCAGGCCTACAACGTCAATCGGTTTGCGTTCGGGAGGCGTGTCAAACTCCATGATCAATTGGCTGAGCGCAAACAGGCAGATCGCTACAACGGGCACATTGATGAAGAAGATCCAAGGCCAGGACCAGTTGTCACTCAGAAACCCTCCCAATATAGGGCCCATGACCGGTGCCGAAATCGTCGTCATCGCCCACAGACCGAGTGCCATGTTGCGCTTGCTTTCGGGGAAAACGCGAAGCATCAACGTTTGCGAGGCCGGGACGATTGGAGCGCCGGTTAGCCCCTGCAAAACGCGCCCCGCCACCAGCATTTCCAACGACTGGGCAAAGCCGCAGAGCAGCGAAAAGAAGCCAAAGCCGAGTAGCGCGAACAAGTAGGTGCGCACCAGCCCGAAGCGTAACGTCAGCCAGCCGCTTAAGGGCAAGCATATGCCTTCGGCCACTGCGTAGGATGTAATTGTCCAAGTGCCTTGGGTAGGGGAAACCGCAAGTCCACCTGCAATATGAGGAACCGCAACGTTGGTGATCGTCAGATCAAGGACAATCGCAAAATTGGAAAGAGCAATGGCCATGCCCGCCAACGCCAGCCGGGTTCCGAAAAGGGGGGCAGTTTCTGGGGCGCTCATGGCGACCGGGTGTCAACGATCACATCCATCGACATGCCGACCCGAAGCGGATGTTGCCTCAGTTCCGCCGGATCTAGTTCAATATGAACGGGGACACGCTGGATGACCTTTACCCAGTTCCCCGTCGCATTTTGGGCCGGGATCAGCGAGAATGCTGCGCCAGTGCCGCCCGCCAATCCCGTCACTTTGCCGTGATAGGTCACATCGCCGCCGTAGATGTCGGCGGTCAGTGTCGCGCGCTGGCCGATACGGACTTTGCCAAGCTGGCTCTCCTTGAAGTTGGCGTCGACAAAGGCGGTGTCAACCGGCACGATCAACATTAACGGGGAGCCTGGGGCAACGCGTTGACCGACTTGCACCTGCCGCTGGGTCACGATCCCGGAAATTGGCGCGCGGATGATTGTCCGCCCAAGATTGAGCTCGGCCGCTGCAAGGCGCGCGCGGGCCGCCGCAATGTCAGGATCATTTGCTGTGCTCATGCCGCGCGTCACGGCCTGATTGACCGCAAGATCGCCGGAAGCCGAGGTCCGGTTGGCCGACGTTTGACTCAGTCCGGCCTGCGCTGCCGCCATGTCCGCTTGCGCGCGCGCTTGCTCGGCACGGGCGATCGTCACTTCTTCGCCAGAAACCGCGCCACTGCCGATCAGCGCTTCGCGGCGGCGCAGTGCAGAATTTGCGCGCGTGAAGTTCGCGGCAGCCGCCGCCAGTCGGGCGCGTGCTTGGGCGATGTCAGCGCCGCGCGCATTCACTTGCGCTACCAAAGATGATCCCTTGGCTCGGGTTTGATTGAAACGCTGCTGCGCCTGCATCAAAGCTGCTTGGGCAACGGCGAGATCAACACGAGCATCGGCATCGTCGAGCACGATCAGCACGTCACCCGCCTTGACGGCTTGAGTATTGGCGACGTTCAACTCTTTCACAGCCCCGGCTACCAGTGGCGTCACCTGGGCGACGTCAGCACCCACATAGGCGTTGTCAGTATGCACCCGTCCGGATTGCGTGAGGACGTACCAAATGCCCCATAGGATCGCGGCAACCAGAATGACGATCCCCAATAGTGTGAGTGCTCGCTTGCGCTTTCCGCTATTAGCGGCAGGCTGAATGTCCCCAGTTTCGCTCATCGTGCAGGCCCCTGCTGTTCTTCAAACCCACCGCCCAGAGCGGCAATTAACGCGATAGTCAGTTCAATATTGTGGGCGTCGAGGCCGATCACGACACGCCTCAATGAAACGGTTGCATCCTCAGCGGCCAGCAATTGCAACTGGTTTGCCAGCCCATTGCGATAGCGTAACGCCGTGATCTGTCGCGCATCCTCGGCGGCGTTCAACGCGGCTTGTGCATTGGCGATGCGGGCGCCGATCTGGCGCTTTGCAACCACGGCATCCGCGACTTGCCGAAGTGCATCAATCAGGGTCGCGTCATAGTGGCTGACGTCCTGATCATATTGTGCGCGGACTTGTTCATAGCGCCCGGCGCGGCGACTGCCATCGAACAGAGGCAGACTTATCGCAGGGCCGAAACGTGCGACCGTTGAGTCGCCCTCAAACAACTGGCCCAAGCCGACAGACTGTATACCGACGAGCGCCGACAGGTTGATGTTGGGATAGAAATCAGCGCGGGCAACTTTTATGCGTGCGGCGGCGGCCTCTGTCCGTAATCGGGCTGCGACCAAATCAGGGCGTCTCCCGATCAGGTTCAGCGCTAGATTTGGGGGGAGGCCCCATGGCGATATGTTCGCCAGCTTTGGTGAGCCGATGCCGAGGCCTCGGTCTGGTCCAGCCCCAACCAGTGCGGCAATCTGGTTGCGCGTCAGACTAATGGCTTCGTCAAGCGCTCCCAATTCCGCACGGGCAGACGAAACGCGCGATTCAGACGATTTGAGCTCGGCAAGTGTATCGAGACCCTGCGTGACGCGCTGATGCGTCAGCGCCGCAGTTGCCACGCGGATGCGAAGCGCACTTGATGCAACATCATGTTCCGCAAAGCGCTGTGCCAACGCCGCATAGGCGTCCATGATTGACACGGCCAGCATCAGCCGCACTTGCGCGACGTCTACGCGCGCAGCCAGGTTCTCTGATGTTGCGGCAGCAAGCGCAGCCCGGTTTTTGCCCCAAATATCAGGATCGAAGTTGAGTGTTGCGACGATCCGACCGCTATCCAAGACACCCTCGGGAACGAACTGGGATGGAAAGCTTTGGTTCCGTGTCAATTTTTCGCCGCTAATACCGGCATCCAGCGAGACAATTGGCAGCGTGGAGGAGGCAGTCTGTTTTGCGACAGCAGCCGATGCGCGCAGCCGGGCGCTCGCCGAAGCAAGGCTTGGTGCCCCGACCATCGCTTCGTTGATGAGTGCTGAGAGCTGGGGATCACCAAATGCTTCCCACCAGCGGTCAACGGGAAAGGAGACGCTTGGCGCTGCAAAGGCTTTCGAACTTTCCAAAGACGATGCAGCGCGCGCTGATGGCAGAGCGCCAAGTTGAGGAACGCGCGCGCATGCCGCTAAACTTAGCGAAGCGAACGCGGCAAAAATCTGTGTGGAGCAACTTCTAAGTGCAAAAATCATCGGTCTTTTTCAGCTACACCCGGGAAGAATGTCACAACGGGTAGAAGTCGCATTCGCGATAGACCGCAAAGCATCTGAGGCGCAACCACTGATTGACGCTACTCTATTTGATTTGCGCTTTGAAGATGATCGAGAAGGACGACGTGGCCGCCATTGTGCCTACGGGGTTCACCCTCAGGCCAGTGGCAGCGCTGTCGACACCGTCAATGTCGGGCACGGGGCTATAGGCAAACGGCGCGCCGCCGCCCAATTGGTTGGACCAGGTAACGTTGCTCCCATAGACAAATGTCAGCCCGCTACTCGGCGTGCCGTCGACAAATGTCACGGGGGCGCCTGCTGCGGTAGAAACATAGGGCGCAAGTTCAACGGGCAAAGGATCTGAAACGACGACCGTGTTTGCATCAATGGGGGACGTTCCCGCATTGCTGACCGTGATTGTGTATTCCACAAGCGCGCCCGGGATCATCTTGGGGTTGGTGGTGCCGTTCACCGGATCGGAAATCAGGCGTGAGACCTTTGTCGCCGTCACGTTGATTGTGCCAAGCGTCACTGTGCTGCTGTTATTGCCCGGGACAGGATCAGGCGTTGTCGTGGTGCCAGTGGCGGTATTGGCATAGACACCTGTTGGTCGCACTGTCGTCATGATGTTGAGCGTGGCAGTTGCACCTTTGGCGAGCGTGCCGATTGTCCAAGTCGGCGCTGTGAAACTACCAACGCTCGGGGTCGCGCCGACGAAAGTATAGCCGCTTGGCACTGTATCAGCCACGCTCACAGCTGCGGCATCAGAAGGGCCATTGTTCGTTACGGTGATCGTGAAGGTAAGACTCCCGCCGATTGGGGCGACCGCGTTTGAAGCCGTTTTCACGACCTGGATATCGGCAGATCGCGTGATGCTGTTGGTGTCGCTCGCGCTGTTGTTGCTGGGGTCAGTGTCAATCACGCCGCTCGCGGGCGGGTTGATCACGGCTGTGTTGGTGATCGTCGAGGCCGCCGTGCCCGAAGCAAGGAGCGAGGTGACGAGGTAGGTGGCCGTCCCCAGCGGCAGCAGTGAAACCGACGTGGAAATGGCTCCGCTTCCGGATGGATCGGTGCAGGATGATCCCGCGCTCGCGCTGCACGTCCAGCCGGTGATCGTCATGTCAGTCGGCGGTGTATCGCTTACGGGAATGCCAACAACGGAGAACAAAGTACTGTTGTTCTTGACCACCAAAGTATAGGTTGTGCTGGTGCCAGCTACCATCGAGGTGACGCCCGCCCCATCGGACTTCGTGATCGCAACATCGGCGCTGCCCGCGCTAACGAGTGTTGCGCTGGCGGTGTTGACGTTGGTCGTCCCCTGCGTTGAAGTGACGATGTTCGGCGGCAACGTATTGGTCATGCTTCCAATCGCGCTGGTGGTGACGTCTACCGACAATTCGCAAGCCGCGCCGGCGCTGATCGTGCCCCCCGAAATGCCGACGCTGCCTGCACCAGCTACCGCGGAAATTGTGCCCGTGCAGCTGCCAACCGTTGCAATCAGAGTTGCCGACGGTGGAGATTTCAATACCAGACCTGTTGGCAACGTATCTGTCAGCGAAACCCCGGTGAGTGAAATGGCACCTGCTGCAGCATTGGTGATGTAGACCGTCAGTCGCGATGTGCCGTTTGGCGCAATATTGGTGGGGCTAAAGCTCTTGTTGAGTCGTAATCCGTCGATCACCTGGATGGACGCAGAGGCTGCTGCGGCATTGCTCACGGTGCCGCCCGCCGTCGTCGCTGTCGCATTGCCTATGGGAATCGTGTTGGTGTAGGTTGCGAGCGTTGCTGGTGCGAGGACATTTACGGAATAAGAACATTGCGTTGCCGTCGCGACCACGGTGCCGAGCGATGCACCTGATAGCGTTACCGAGCTTGAGCCCGATGTGGCCGTGACGACCCCGGCGGTGCATGTCGTGGAAGCGGCCGGCGTCGGCGCGACGACAAAGCCGCCGGGCAGGGGGTCTGTCACGGTTAGGTTTGTGAACAAGGGCGCGCGGGCGACGCGCTGGATCGTGATCGTCAAGCGGGTCACGCCGCCAATGGCGACCGGCGACACCGAGAATGCTTTGCTGAGCGTCATCGTGTCGGTAGGCGTAAGTATAGCCGTTGCGGCGACAAGGCTGTTCCCTGCTGCTGTCACAAGGGCGCCGACGGGGATGCTGTTGGTTGCGGCGACGAGCGGTGCAGTTGATGACACTTGGACCGTCACGGTAACGGTGCAGGTGCCCGGCGTCGTGGCGTTAAGCGCGATGGGGATGGTGCCGCCGGTCAATGTGATGGCGGTCGTACCTGCAACGGCGGTTAGTGCGCTGCCGAGGCAGGTTGTGGAGGCGGCGGGTAGTGCGGCGATCGTGAAGGCCGCGCCCATCGTGTTCAGATTATCCGTGAGGCTCGTGATTGCCACTGCGCTCACCGTGTCCGGGTTGCTAAGCGTGATCGTCAACGTCGTCGTGCCACCGCGCGGCACCGTGCCATTGGCAAAAGCCTTGGTCACGGCGACAGAGTTGATCGACAGCGTCGCGTTTGCTGTGTTCGTATTGTTGCCTTGGGTGGTTTGCAGCGCGCCCGGAGAGACTGTGTTCGTTGCAGAAGCCAGGGTGACGCTGGTGGCGACCATGACGGGCACGGTGATCGTGCAGGTGCCCGAAGTCGTCGCACTTGGCGCGACAGGTATCGTTCCGCCGGTCAGCCCGATTGTGGTGGTCCCAACGGTCGCGGTCAATGAACCACCGCAGGTTGTTGATCCAGTCCCGCCAACGGTAAAGCCTGCGCCCATCGTCGTGAGATTGTCGGTAAAGCTCGTTACCGTTGCCGATCCGCCGGTGTCGGGATTGGAAAGGGTGATCGTGAGCGTCGACAGTCCGCCTCGAGCGGCACTGGTGGGGGAGAATGATTTTGCCACCGTCGTCGTGGTCACGCGCAGTCGGGCCGTCGCATTCGCCTGATTGTTGCCAACCGACGTCTGTAGCGCGCCTGCATTGATCGTATTGGTTCGCTGACCGATGCTTGCCGTCGCGCCCACAGCCACGATCACCGTGATCGTGCAGCTTCCGGTGGTCGTTGTGCTCGGCGCAATCGGGATCGTGCCACCTGAAAGCGAGATCAGGGTTGCACCGGCAACCGCGCTCAACGTGCCGCCGCAGGTTGTAGTGCCGCTGACAATGGCCAGACCGGCGCCCATCGTGTTGAGATTGTCAGAAAAGGAAGTGATTGCGGCGGCTGTCGTCGTATCGCTATTAGTCAGCGTGATCGTCAGCGTGGAATTCACGCCAATCGGTGCGCTGGTCGGGCTGAAGGCTTTCGACGCATTGGCGCCGTTGATAACGAGCGTGTCGGTTGCCGCGACGGTGTTATTGCCCAAGGTCGTTTGCAGCGCTCCGACGGGTATCGTGTTGGTTGATGTTGCGATGGCGGCACCGGCACCGATCGCGACAGGCACAGTGATCGTGCAAGTGCCGGGACCACCTCCGCCACCGCTCGTCGCGATCGGGATGACGCCGCCTGACAGCGAAAGCAAAGTCGTGCCCGAAACCGCAGTAACGGTGCTTCCACATGTCGTGGTCACGGTCCCGCCAATCGTAAAGCCAGTTCCCATCGTATTGAGATTGTCCGCAAAACTAGTGATTGGTGCGGATGAAGAGAGGTTAGGATTGCTGAGCGTGATGGTAAGTGTCTGCGTTGAACCGCGCGCGGCGCTGGTGGTGGCGAACGCTTTTGTGACCGTGACGGGCGTGATCGCGGTGACCGTCAGCGTCGCTGTCGTCGCCGCGTAGGAAACGCCCGCGATACTTCCTGCAATAATCGGGTTCGGATAGGAACCGGCAGCGGTCGACGTTACGACGGTAGAAATCGTACAAGATGTTGAACCAGCCGCCGCAGGTGCCGCAGCCAATGTCGCGCCGGTGACGCCAATGGAGGTGGCCGTCGCCGTAACAGTGCCGCCGCAGGTCGTGGTCGTCGGGCCAACCACCGTAACGCCGGTCGGCAAGGCATTGGCAAAACTGAAACCGCTAATTGACGTCGCATTGAAATTGCTGAGCGTCAGGGTCAGATTGCTGTTCGTCCCTGCGATAATCGACGTCGGAGAAAATGCTTCAGCGATTACCGCTGCGGTCTGGACGACAACGGAACCAGAAATCGCCGCGATGTTAGTAGCACCCAACGTGCTGGTAACGCCGGTTGCCGCAATGTTATTCGTCGCCGTACCGTTAAAGGGGGTGGTGTTTGGGTTTCGTGCCAAGACATCGACACTGATCGCGCAACTGCCGCCCGCCGGAATTGAGCCGCCGCTTAATGCAACAGACGTGCCTGATCCCACGGCTGTCACCGTGCCACCACACGTATTCGCGAGATTTGGTGCGGGTGCTAGCTGCAGCTGCGCAGGGAAGCTGTCGGTAAATGCGATCCCGGTAAGCGCGATTGTGTTGGCCTGAGACAGCGTAATCGTCATGCGCGTGGGTGCGCCGCCGCCGTGGATATTGGCTGCGGCGAATGCTTTGGTGCCGGTGATTGGTTTGATAGCCGCAACGAACAGAGTGGCGCTGGCGGGAGCCGCTGTGCCCCCGATACTACTCGAGACGTTGGCAGGCGGGATCGTGTTAACATAGGTTGCGGGCGGCGTTGTCGGGTTGGCGACTACTTGGACAGTGAACAAGCACGTCCCAGGGTTGCCAGCAGCAGATGCCGGAACAGTGCCGCCGGATATTGATATGACTGTCGCGTTGGGAACAGCTGTCACAGTCCCGCCACAGCTGTTACTGAGCAATCCCCCGGCGGCAACTGTCAATCCGGCGGGTATCGTCGGCAGATTGTCGGTAATCGCCAGGCCGGTTGCGATTGTGGTCGTGTTGTTGCTGATCTGAATTGTCAGGATGGAATTTTCGCCCGAAACGACATTGGCAGCATTAAAGGAAGTGTTGATCAGGAATTGGGCATTTGCCGTGGCAGGCAGCAACAGCAGAAATAAAGCTGTCAGCAATGCACCCAGCGGACGACGGAAAAGCGATAATCTATTGACTTTCAATTCCATCGCCGCCCCGTAATTTGGCACTTGGGATTGATCCAAAACCGATTATGTTTGGTATTCACCCCCACCTATATTGCTGATAAACAAACCGAAAAAGTATAACAAGCCCCATTGACCGCTGCGGTGTTTTCAACCCAATTTGATACGGTTCTTGATCCAACTCCCCAAACACGGCAGTACCGATTGCGTGTGATTTTTGTGACGGGGAACGAAATGGAACGGAAAGATGTGATCATCGTCGGGGCTGGCCATGGCGGGGCGCAGGCGGCACTGGTGCTGCGGCAATTGGGCTTCGACGGTAGCATCACTGTGATCGGGCGCGAGAATGAGCCTCCGTATGAACGCCCACCGCTGTCCAAAGAATATCTTGCGCAGGAAAAACCGTTCGAGCGCCTCTACATCCGTCCACCCCATTTTTGGGCGGAACGGCAAATCGAGATGCGCCTCAGCACCGAGGTTGTTGCCGTCAATCCAGTCGCGCAGTTACTGACTTTGGGAGACGGTGCCGAAATCGGTTACGGCGATCTCATCTGGGCCACAGGCGGTGATCCGCGCAAGCTGAGCTGCCCGGGAAGCGATCTTGCAGGCATCCACGCGGTGCGCACCCGCGCCGATGTGGACGCTATCATGGCTGAGCTGAAAGATGTGACGCGGGTTGCCGTTGTCGGCGGCGGCTACATCGGTCTCGAAGCGGCGGCCGTCCTGACCAAGCTTGGCAAGCATGTCACCATTTTGGAGGCGCTACCCCGTGTGCTGGCGCGTGTTGCCGGCGAAGAGCTATCGGCCTTCTACGAAGCGGAACACCGTGCCCACGGAGTTGACTTGCGCACCGGCGTCGCTGTGGTTGCGGTGGAGGGCAACGAAGGCCATGTCACTGGTGTGCGATTGGCCGATGACACAATCGTGGCGGCCGAAATGGTCATCGTCGGCATCGGTATTATCCCAGCCGTTCAACCTCTGATTGCGGCGGGAGCAGCGGGAACTAATGGCGTGGATATCAATGAAAATTGTGCAACGTCTCTGCCGCATATCTATGCCATCGGTGATTGCGCTGCCCACAGCAATGGATTTGCCGAAGGCGCATTGATCCGGCTCGAATCGGTTCAAAATGCGAATGATCAGGCGAAGATTGCTGCGCAGGCAATTCTCGGCGATCTCCAGCCCTACCGTGCGACGCCGTGGTTCTGGTCCAACCAATATGACCTCAGGCTCCAGACCGTCGGCCTTTCCACGGGCCATGAGCAAGCGGTGATGCGCGGAGACCCCGCCACCCGCAGTTTCTCAGTGGTCTATCTGAAAGACGGCCACATTGTTGCGCTCGACTGCGTCAACAATGTCCGCGATTATTCTCAGGGCCGCAAATTGGTAGAACTCCGACATGCGATGTCGGTGGACGATATCCGTGACACATCGCGCCAGCTCAAGGAGTTTATTCCGGCACCGACCTAACAGTGCGGAACACGAACACCGCTTGACAGGGGCAAGGCGGCACGCGGATATTAGCGTTTCCATCCGCCCGAGGACCAGCCATGAACTTCTCCAGCCGACTGCGCGCAATTTTGATTGGATTGGCGATGGCCTGCCTCACTCCGGCAGCGCCCCCGATGGCGCAGGCGTCTCCGCGCGAAGTGACAGACCTCTCCACGGGCTGGCACTTTCGCTTTGGCGATGCGCCAGAGGCGGTGACAGCGGCGGGGTTTGATGACAGCGGTTGGGAACAGGTTTCCGTTCCTCACACATGGAATAGGGTAGGCGAATATGCGCTGGCCCGGAGCGCGGCGACCAATAATGCGCAAGGGGTCGGATACTACCGGCTGACCTTCAACGCGCTCGCTGCCGCGCAGGGTCGGCGGCAATATCTTGATTTCGCGGCGGTGGCGATCATTGCGGATGTCTGGGTGAACGGCGTGCATGTCGGCCAGCACAAAGGCGCATTCTCGCGCTTCCGCTTTGATGTGACGGCGGCGTGGAAGCCGGGAGCGGCGACTTTGATCGTGGTCAAGGCCGATAACAGCAAGCCCGCTTTGGGTAGCTCGACAGCGGATGTCTTGCCGCTCGCGGGCGATTTCTTCATCCACGGCGGGATGTATCGCGGGGTGTCGCTGATCACGGCGAATGATGTGGGGATTGATCTGCTCGATTTCGGCGGGCCGGGGGTTTATGTTAGATCAAGGCCCAGCATCGAAGAGAAGCGGAGTCCGTTTGCAGTTGAAGGCACAGGATTGCTCGAGGAAGTTGCTAGTGTCGTCGCGGACGTGCGTGTGCGCAACGCGAGTGGCAATGCTCGATCTCTTGTCATCATTTCAAAGATATTCGATGCAGAAGGCACTCGACTAAACGTGGGGCAAGATTTTTTCATCGATTCGAAAGAGGTCGTCGAAAAAATTCGACTGCAGCCCGGTGGGTCTGCTGTCGTTAGTATTCGCATGATGTTGCAACAACCCGCGTTTTGGAGCGGTCTAGCAAGTCCAAAAATGTACACCCTCACCGTAGACGTCCGCGAAGGCAAACGCCCGATCGACTCTGTCACTCAATCTTTCGGTATCCGCGACTTCAAATTCGATGCAAACACCGGCTTCACCCTCAACGGCAAACCGCTCAAACTCCACGGCGTCTCCCGCCAC